>JAACZX010000017.1 GCA_009996555.1 Chitinophagaceae bacterium
GTTAATGAATGAAAGCCGGGCATCAACCGTAATGTGTTTGCCAATAAGCCCAGTTCCGGCTTTGATGGTATGTCGCCAGCTGTTAAAGCTCCCGAATCCATTGATCAACTCTGCATACGGCGTTTCGTTGAATTCATTTGTGCTCAGGTTCAACGTTGCACCAAAAGCACCAGCGCCATTTGATGAAGTGCCCACGCCCCGCTGTATTTGAATGGAGTTAACGGATGAAGAAAAATCAGGAAGGTTTACAAAAAACAACCCCTGGCTTTCAGCATCATTGTAAGGAATGCCATTCAACGTCATGTTAATACGTGTTGCATCAGTACCACGTATGCGGATACCTGTGTAACCAATACCATTACCTGCATCAGAATTGATTACAACTGACGGTGTTTGGTTGAGAATAAAAGGCAAATCCTGCCCGGTATTCATTTTCTCAATTTCTTTTTTAGAGAGATTGGTTTTTGCAAACGGCATTCTGTCGCCTGCACGGATAGCCGTTACTTCAACAGGTTTCAGAAAAAGCGGTTGCATTTCAAGTAACACATTCAGCTGTGTTTCCTTGCCCGAAACAGTTACGGTCTGTTCAAATACTTTAAACGCAACCGTGCTGATGCGTACAGTGTACGTTCCTTTCTTTGCCAGTTCAATGGCAAAAGCGCCCAATGCGTTTGTTTGTGTTGTTCCGTTTCCGGCAATTTCTACAGTGGCCCCGGCAATGGCATTCTGGCTATTGCTTTTTTCGGCTACTGTTCCGCTCAGTTTATACTGAGCCATGACGAGCTGTTGAGAAAAAATCATCAACATTCCCAGCATCAATTTTTTCATTTCTGATTCACTTTAACGTTTAAAAATTGAATTGGAAATGCTGCGGATGGAGAGAGGAATATGCATAAAGGAACCTCCTTCCCTGCGCAGGCATTACCCTGATCAGGTTCTACGGGTTTGATCTCAGCCTCCGTTTTGGTTCCGGGCCCTGGAACCAAACGGGTAAGCACCCCGGGGAATCTGTGTCAAAAACCGGCTTGCCGCTTTTTTGACACAGCAAAGATAAATTCTTTCAGGTTTGCTGTAACATTTTCATAACATCTTTCGTACAACTTCTATACAACCGGGTTGCGGGCTTTGTTTCTGCCTGAGTCAGGTAAAAAACAGGATTGTAACCAATGGCGCATTCATTTTGCATTAACCAGTAAACCTTATCTAAAAAATTTTGAACATGAAAAAAGTATTCAGCTTCATTGTATTAGCCGTTTTTGCTGCAGGTTTTGCAGCTGCACAGGATGTAACCGTAATAAATGATAAAAATGCCGAGCCACGCAAAGTGGGCAGCTTTCACGGCATTAAAGTATCCAATGCGTTTGATGTAATTATTAAGCAGGGGGATGAGGAGGCGGTTGTTGTGAGCGCAGCAGATGAAAAAGCGTATTAAAACAGAAGTGGTAAATGGAGTGCTTCGTATATCGTACGATAACGAAAATGTATGGAAGTGGAGCAACGAAAACCGCAAACTCCGTGCTTATATTTCTGTAAAGAATCTTGATATGATTGATGCATCAGGTGCTACTGATATTAAAATTGATGGCGTGCTGAGGGGTACAAATCTTAAGCTTGATCTAAGCGGTGCATCCAGCATAAAAGGAGCCATCAGCTACAGCAGCATGCGTGTAGATCAAAGCGGAGCTTCATCATCTAAAATATCCGGAAGTGTAACCACATTGGATATTGATGTTAGCGGCGCAAGCGATTTTACCGGTTTTGATCTTGTTACAGAAAACTGCAAAGCCGATGCATCAGGCGCTTCAGATATAAAAATAACGGTGAATAAAGACCTGAAAGTAAATGCAAGCGGTGCAAGTGATGTGCAATATAAAGGCACCGCATCCATCAGCGATTTCAGAACAAGTGGGGCATCAAGTTTAAAGAAACGTACAAAATAAGTTTTCGATAATTATCCAGATGATGAGCAAAGAGGCAGAAATATTTTCTGCTTCTTTGCTTTTTCTTTTGGGAGCAAACTGTAATACCCTTACCTTTGCACTCCATTCCGCGAAGTAGAGCAGCGGTAGCTCGTCGGGCTCATAACCCGAAGGTCGGGAGTTCGATCCTCCCCTTCGCAACAGCTAAGCCCCTTTAAGGGGCTTTCTTTTTTAACATCAGTGAGTTAAATAATAAAACTGATTTAACTTTCTGGTACTGCTGATAGCGAATAGCTAATGGCATGCAGCTATTTTATGAAAGTAGGTTTTGTAAATATATTCGGTAAGCCAAACGCAGGCAAAAGCACATTAATGAATGCATTACTGGGCGAGAAGCTGGCTATTGTTTCATCAAAAGTGCAAACAACAAGGCATCGCATCAAGGGTATTCTCACTACAGCCGATTATCAACTTGTTTTTTCGGATACGCCGGGGATCATTGATCCTAAGTATAAATTGCAGGAGAAAATGATGGCAAGTGTAAAAAGTGCATTGGAAGATGCTGATGTGGCGCTCTTGCTGGTGGATGTAAAAGACAGCTGGCAGGAAAATGAAGATCTGTTTACATCACTCAAATTAAAAGTTCCTTCCATTGTTGTGTTAAACAAGCTTGATCTTGTTGATACGGCTAAACTGGAAGAAGCAAAAGCTTTCTTTCAAGGAAAGCCTTATTGTAAAAAGGTAATAACTATTTCTGCTTTATCGGGTGTAAATAAAAAAACATTCATCAACCATATACTTGAGTTTGTTCCGGAAGGGGAGCCTTTCTTTGAAGAAGACCAGTTGACAGATCTCAGCACACGTTTTTTTGTGGCGGAGCTGGTTCGTGAAAAAATATTTGAATTGTTCTCAGAAGAAATTCCATACCACACAACTGTGGTTGTAACAGCTTTCGAACAAAAGCAAACGCTTATTAAAATTTCAGCTGATATTATTGTGCAGCGTGAAACACAAAAAGGAATTTTACTGGGCACTAAAGGTGAAATGATCAAAAAGCTGGGTTCACTTGCCCGTGTGGATATTGAAAAATTTGTAGACTCCAAAGTGTTCCTGGAGTTGTTTGTAAAAGTGCGCCCAAAATGGAGAGACAGTGATCTCTTCTTAAAAGAATACGGGTACAATTAATCGTTTATAATCTGTTGGCTAATGTACTGTTGAAAGCATTGATTCAGATGCTTTCTGTTTAATTCAGTACCTTCGCCAACTTTATTTGTTTTATTATGGCTGGTTTTACAGTAGCAATTGTGGGTAGGCCCAATGTTGGCAAAAGTACATTCTTCAATCGTTTATTACAGGAGCGTAAAGCAATTGTAGATGATGTGAGTGGTGTTACACGTGACCGTCAGTACGGAGTTGCTGACTGGAATGGCAAATCATTCAACTTAATTGATACAGGAGGTTTTGTACCTGATAGTGATGATGTGTTTGAAACAGAGATCCGTAAACAGGTGCGTATTGCACTTGACGAAGCAAATGCTGTGATCTTTATGTGCGATGCTGCTACTGGTATCACAGACCTGGATGAATCAATGAGCGATCTGCTTCGCCGCACAACAAAACCTGTTTTTCTTGCAATCAATAAAGTAGATAATCACGAACGGCTTTTGGAAGCAAGTGAGTTTTATGCACTAGGTATCGATCATATTTTTTTCATCAGCAGTATGACGGGCAGTGGCACAGGTGAATTACTTGATGCTGTTGCTGAAATTATTCCTGAAGACCAGGCCGATGCAACCCCGTCTTCCATACCTAAGATTGCCATTATCGGTCAGCCTAACGTTGGTAAATCATCATTGCTGAATGCATTGCTTGGCGAAGAACGCACCATTGTAAGTGACATTGCAGGAACAACGAGAGACACGATTCATACGCACTATAATCTTTACAATAAAGAATTTATTTTAATTGATACAGCAGGTATCCGTCGTAAAACAAAAGTGAACGAAGACCTTGAGTTTTATTCTGTGATCCGTGCTATTCGTGCAATGGATGAAGCTGATATATGCTTGCTGTTGCTTGATGCAGAAAAAGGTATTTCACAACAGGATCTGAATATTTATTCCCTGGCTGTAAAAAAGGGGAAAGGCATTGTGGTGCTGGTAAACAAATGGGATCTCATTAAAAAAGAAACCAATACTGCACGTGATTATGAAAAGGAGTTGCGTCAGCGTCTTGCTCCGTTCAATGATGTGCCGATCATATTTATTTCAGCAGCAGAAAAAACACGCATCATGCAGGCAATTGATGCTGCATTGCAGGTAGTGGAAAACAGGCAGCGGAAAATCACTACATCTGAACTGAATGAAGTGATCCAGAAATCGATCCAGGCATACCACCCGCCGGTAGTGCGTGGGGTGCCGGTAAGTATTAAATATGTAACACAGTTGCCAACACCGGTCCCATCGTTTGCTTTTTTCTGTAATCACCCCGATGATGTAAAACAACCGTATAAAAATTATCTTGAAAATCAACTGCGTAAAGCGTTTGATTTTACGGGCACACCTATGCGTTTGTTCTTCCGTAAAAAATAAGAACGGTTTTTGCTGGTCATTCAGAAACAAAAAGAACCAGGTATGAAAAAAGTCTTTTTAGGATTACTGACAATTTCAATGTTTACCGCTTGTGGCAGCGAACAACAATCTGATAATGAAAAATCAGGAACAACTGACAGCGGCGTTGTTGATAAGATACAGGAAGGCATGAACGAAGCCATTGATACACTTCAACGTAAAGGCGGTAAACTGGCCGATACTTTAAAAAAGAAAGTAGTGGAACCGGTAAAAGAAGATGTGAAGAAAGCGGGAGAGCGGATTAAGGAAGCCGTAAAAGACGCTAAGAAAAATATAGAATAACAAAGCAATAAATTTAAAAAAAGAGGCACAACAGTGTCTCTTTTTTTATGCCCGGGATAACAGGGTGACGAATATCATTTGGTTGTTATTCAGAAATACAATTAAATTACAGCCAATTTTAACGATTCATTGCCGCATCAGAACTTAAATAACAGTGTTCGGGATCTCCAACGCAGAATAGCAGTTTATGAAGATGAAGCTGCTTATAAGGAATTATTTATCCTTCTCTTTCAATCATTAACACGCTTTGCTGAAGGTATTGTACAGTCCAAGGAAACGGCTGAGGAAATTGTATCGGATGTGTTCATCAGTATATGGAACGACCGTGCAAAACTCAATGCCATTGAAAATCTGCAGCTGTATATGTTTGTAGCAGTAAAAAACAATGCGGTGCGTAAAGTTAAACAACTGAACCGCAGGGCAACAGTTTCCATAGACCAGGTAAATGTTGAAATGGATTCGCTTTACCAAACACCGGAAGAAAAACTTCTTTCAAACGAAACGGTGGAAAAAATTGAAACAGCCATTAACCAACTGCCTCAACGTGCAAAACTGATCCTGAAGCTGGCCAAAGAAGACCGCATGCGGTACAAGGATATCGCTTTGCTGCTCAACATCTCCGTAAAAACAGTCGATAATCAGCTGGCAATAGCCTTGCGCAGACTGGCAGCAGCCATCAGCGAACCTCTTCGCAAAAAAAAATAAAAAACAGTTAGGGGATTTTTCTTTTTGCTGCCTCCATTAAGGAGTAGCATACTATGAGCAAAGAAAAAATCTGGCATCTTTTTTCCCGAAAACTAAGCGGTGAGGCCAGTCAGGAAGAACTGGCTGAGTTATCGTTGTACCTGGAAGATCATCCGAATCTGAAATTCCAGATGGATGCCCTTGGCCATGTATGGCAACAGCAAAACCAACCCGACAGAGATTACCTGGAGGCAACCTACCTGCTTCATCTTAACAGAATGAAAAAGCTGGGTGTTGAACCCCGTCATGCAGATGATGTGGCTGAAGCTGAAACAGCTGAACATGTTAAGACTGTATCATTTTTGTACAGGCATAAATACATGGTTGCTGCCGCTGCATTTGTTGCCATTTTTATTGCAGCATTCTTTGTGTTCAGCAACAGAAATCCGCAAACTGAAATGACCGCCGAAGCTTCACCAGCACAGGTAAAGCAGCAGACTGTTGTTACACAGTACGGAACAAATAAAAATTTTAAACTTCCTGATGGTTCAGTTGTTTGGTTAAATGCAGGAAGTAAACTTGACTTTACAAATGTGAGTGAAACAGGCGATGGAACAAGGGAAGTGTACCTCACCGGTGAAGCTTTTTTTGATGTAGTAAAAAATCCTAAACGCCCTTTTATCATTCACACGTCCAGCATTGATGTGAAAGTGTTAGGCACAAAGTTTAACGTAAAGGCTTACCCTAACGATAAAACAGTTGAAACAAGTCTTGTGCAGGGCAGCGTGGAAGTATTTGTAAAAAACAGGCCTGGTGAAAAGTATCTTTTGAAGCCCAATCAAAAACTTGTTTTGCTGAACGAACAGGAGGCTCCTGAGATCGGCAAAAAAACAGAAATAAATAAGAATGCAAACCTTGCCATCATTGCAATAAAACATCTTACCTACGGCAAAAACGATACACTCTCTATCGAAACATCATGGATCAGGAATAAGCTTGAATTTAAAGACGAAACATTTGCTGAAATAGCCAAGAAAATGGAACGATGGTATGATGTAACAATCACATTCAAAACCAGGGAGCTGGAAACAGAAGAATTGAATGGCGATTTTTCGAAAGAAACACTAAGGCAGGCATTAGACGCACTTCGGTTTACCACCAATTTCAATTATAAGATAGACGGTAAAACGGTGACTATTTATTAAACTAAAACTACGATTGATTATGACCCATCTGCACAATTCATCCTGACTAAAAAAAAGCGGGAAATGTTGGCGCATTCCCCGCTAGTAGTACTCCTTACTGTAAATGGAAGCCGGTTTAAGCTTAACGATTTACCCGGTTTCCGAATTAATACTACCAAAGCTTAAAAGTATGAAAAAAAGGACTTCGATTGCTGAGGCATGCTTTGCCTTTAAAAAGCCGCTATTGATTATGAAGCTGACAATTTTGCTTGTTGTGCTGTGTACGTTCCAGGCTACTGCCGGACTTACAGCTCAAACGATTACATTTAAAACCAATGACGCTGAAATTGGTACTGTGCTGAGCAGTATCCAACGCCAGGGTGATTTCAGGTTTTTGTACAACTCCAAACTAAAAGACCTCAAACAAAAAGTTACTGTTGATTTCAAGGAGCTTGAGATCAAAGATGTGCTGAAACAATTGTTTGCAGGTACTAATCTTACGTTTCTGCAACTGGATAATAACCTGGTTGCCATCCGCTCAAACAGTCCTGAAGAAAAAGACATCAAGGTTACCGGTAGGGTTACAAATGATGCAGGCGAAGGATTGGGTGCAGTATCAGTAACGGTGAAAGGCACAACACGTGGTACTGTTACAGATATGAACGGAAATTTTGCCATTACCGCAGCTGAAAATGCTGTACTGATTGTTTCTGCAATTGGTTATAACACACTGGAGGTGAATGTGAACAACCAACAGGTGGTAAATGTAAAACTTACACAAGCCACACAGAAAATGGATGAAGTTGTAGTGGTAGGTTACGGTGTGCAAAAAAGAAGCGTGCTTACTGGTGCCATTTCAAGTGTAAAGGCAAAGGATATTGAAAATGTTCCGAACGGCCGTATTGAACAGGCATTACAGGGGCGTGTATCCGGTGTTACCATTGCGTCTAACTCTGGTCAGCCTGGTTCCTCTTCAACTGTACGTGTGCGTGGTATCACCACGTTTAACGATAATAACCCGCTTTGGGTAATTGATGGTATGATCGTTGATAATGGCGGTATTGGTTTTTTAAACCAGGCCGATATTGAATCAATTGAAGTATTGAAAGATGCTGCATCGCTTGCTATTTATGGGGCACGTTCAGCAGCAGGTGTAATTCTTGTTACAACTAAGAAAGGAAAGAAAGGAAAGATCAATGCAACATATAATGGTTTTTACGGTATATCATCACCTGAGCGCCGGTTGAAACTGCTCAATGCCACACAATATGGTGCATTGATGAATGAAAAATCTGTAGCAGCTGGTGGTAACGTTATTTTCCCCGACCTGAGCACATTGGGTGTTGGCACAGACTGGCAGGATGCCATTTTCAACAACAATGCAAGACGCTACTCACATGAAGTAAGCTTCAGCACCGGAAATGACGTATCTACTTTCTACGCTTCATTTGGTATCCAGGATTACCAGGGTATTGTGGCTACAGATATTTCAAACTACAACAAAAAAAGTATCCGTCTTAACTCCACACATAAAGCTGCTAAGTTTTTATCGTTCGGTCAAACATTCGGTTACTCCCGTCAAACAACTGTTGGTATCGGAAGTTTGAACAGCGAGTTTGGTGGCGTACTTAGCTCTGCTATTAACCTTGATCCTATTACACCATTGGTTGTAACAGATCCTGCAGTGGCAAACACAAGTTTGTACACAAACAATGCAGTTATGCGTGATGCAAATGGAAATCCTTATGGTATTTCTTCATTAGTGGGCCAGGAAATTACCAACCCGCTTGCATACATGAAAACAAGATTGGGTCGTTACGATTGGTCGGATGATATGGTGGGCAATGCTTATGTAGAAATTGCACCAATACCCGGATTGAAATTCAGGTCAACCATTGGCGCTAAGCTTGCTTTCTGGGGTAATGAAGGATTTACACCAAAATATTATCTCAACGCATCAACACTCACATCACAAAACAATATCGGAAGAGAAACCAATAAAGGTTTTGGATGGAATGTTGAGAACACGGTATCATACAACAAACGTTTCGGCGGTCATAATTTAGGTGTGCTTTTAGGACAAGGTGCTTATGTTGATGGTGTTGTTTCAAGTTCAGGTGTTACATATTTTGATATTCCTGTTACTGACTACCGTGATGCATCGTTCAACTTTGGTGCTACTGCTGCTAAAAAAGATTCATGGGCAAGCAATGGTGTTATACATAAAGTATCATCGCTGTTTACACGTGTAAACTACGATTACAAAGAAAAATATCTCTTTACAGGTATCATGCGCAGAGATGGTTCATCTCGCTTTGGTACAAATAACAAGTATGGTTACTTCCCTTCATTCTCTGTTGGCTGGGTTGCATCTAACGAAGATTTCTGGATGGATAACAATGTTGTTAACCAGTTGAAAGTTCGTGGTGGATATGGTGTTACCGGTAATGATGCCATTGGTAATTTCCGTTACCTCTCAACAATTGGCGGAGGCCGTAACTATACATACGGTAATGGTGGCGTTATTCAACCAGGCTTTAGTCCGAATGCTCCTGAAAATCCGGATCTGCGTTGGGAAGAAACACGCCAGCTCAATATTGGTTTAGAAGCCCGCATGCTTAAAGATTTCAATCTTATTGTTGACTTCTTCAAGAAAACAACAAAAGGAATCTTACAGGATGTAGATATTCCCGGTTATGTTGGTGCAACAGGTCGTCCTGCAGGTAACGTAGCCGATATGGATAATACAGGTGTTGAAGTTGAATTGGGCTATCGCAAACGTTTTGGCGAATTCAATTTCTCTGCAAACGGTAACGTAACATTTCTGCGCAATAATGTTTCTTATGTAGGATTGGGCAAAACTGAAATTGCAGGTTATGCCAGCTTCCAGTCAATGGGTCCTGTAACTATCATTAAAGCAGGTATGCCATTCAATACATTCTATGGATACCAAACCGATGGTATTTTCCAAAACTGGAGCGAAGTGAATGCATACAAAAATTCAACCGGTGCATTGATGCAGCCAAAAGCAAAACCAGGCGATTTCCGTTGGAAAGATGCTGATGGCAATGGTGTAATTGATGCGCAGGATAAAGTAAACCTTGGTAACTCTTTACCGAAAGTAACGTTTGGTTTAACTGTAAATGCAGAATACAAAGGGTTTGATCTGATGCTCTTTACTCAGGGAGCTACAGGTAATAAGATATTCCAGGGGCTTCGCCGTTTGGATATCGGTAATTCAAACTATTCAACAAAAGCATTGTCACGTTGGACAGGCGAGGGTACATCAAATACTTACCCACGTTTAACCAATCTTGACGAGAACGGAAACTTTGGTAATATGTCTGATTTCTATCTTGAAAAAGGTGATTACCTCCGTTTTAAATTGGTTCAGCTCGGCTATTCTATTACCAACAAAGCGGTTCAGCGTATCGGCATTTCCAAACTGCGTATTTATGTAACTGGCGAAAACCTGTTTACAATTACAAGGTACAGTGGTTATGATCCTGAGATCGGTGGCTCTGTGTTTGGTATTGATAAGGGTTATTATCCCCAGGCAAGAACATTCCTGTGTGGTATTAATTTACAATTTTAAATGAATGGTTATGCGTACAATCAAAATATTATCCGCTGCAATGCTGCTTGGTGTAAGCATTGTTTCGTGCAAAAAAAGTTTTCTTGAAATACAACCCGATGGACAGTTCCTTTCATCGAATTATTATCAAAACCAGGAACAGGCATTTTCAGGTGTAATTGCCGTGTATGATGTGCTCCGCAAAAACTCAGGTGGTTTTGAAAATATCATTACCATGATGAATGCCGGCAGCGATGATCATGTAGCTGGTGGTGGTGGTGCAACTGATGGTGAAGGCATTCAGTCGTTCTCAAACTTTACCATCAATGCCAATAAAATACCGCTCAGTTTCTGGAGCGATCATTACCAGGGCATCTTCCGTGCAAACATGTTATTGTCAAAGTTGCCTGATGTGCCGATGGATGCAAACCTGAAGGCAAGATATACTGCAGAAACAAAGACCCTGCGTGCTTTGTATTATTTCAACCTGGTGCGGATGTTTAAAAACATTCCTTTGTTTACATCACCTGTGTCAACAGATGAAATGTATAATGTAACACAGGCAACTCCGGCTGCTGTATATGCACAGATCGAAAAAGATCTGAACGAAGCAATTGGTGCATTGCCCGGAACATTAGCATCAGCTGAACTTGGAAGAATAACAAAAGGTGCAGCTATTGCTTTGTTAGGTAAAGTGTATCTGTATGAAGGAAAGAAAACAGAAGCAGCAGCACAACTTGCATTGGTGAATGGTAATCCGGTTGGCACAAGCCAGTTTGGTTACAAGTTGCTTACAAGCTTTGGCGATCTGTGGTTGACAAATAACAAATTCAATACAGAATCAATTCTTGAAGCAAACCATTCCGGTTTAGGTACATCGCATTGGGGAATTTGGGGAAGTGGTACAGACGAAGGTAATACCGTGAATGTAATGGTGGGCCCTCGTGGTTATGTTCGTAAAACAAATGCAGCTCCTGATCTTCCTTCGGGCTGGAGTTTCAATGTAATTACACAAGGGTTATACGATGTGCTCAATGGCGATCCACGTTTTGGCGCAACTATTCTTGATATAAAGGCATTGGCTACTTCTGGTGATGCTGAATATGTTGCCGGTTATGAAAACACTGGTTATTTCCTGAACAAGTTTACTCCCCGCCAGTCCGATGTATCAACAGGTGGTGGTGATGCTGTGCTGAACTATAAACAAAACTCTTACATCATTCGCTTAGCCGATACTTACCTGATGGAAGCAGAAGCGTTAGGTGGTACAGGTGCACGTGCACAGGCATTGCTTGATGCAGTAAGAGCAAGAGTTGGTTTAACATCAACTCCCGTTTCACTGGCAGCAATTAAACTTGAACGCAGAAAAGAACTGGCTGGCGAAGGTCATCGTTTCTTTGATCTTGTTCGTTGGGGCGATGCTGCAACAGCTCTCAGTTCAAGAGGATTTACTGCAGGTAAAAATGAAGTGTTTCCAATTCCTTTCAGAGAATTGCTTAACACAAAGCTTCAGCAAAATCCAGGTTATAACCAATAAACAGCAATTGTTATGTTAACGATAAAAAAATTAACCGCTATACTGTGTACGGCAGTGTTGTTTGCTGCCTGCATAAAGAAAGACGGGATCGATCAGGATCTTTCATTCCTGAACTCTGCGAGTTCCGCCAATGCATCAAAGCTCTTCGATATCAGTACTAATAATTCCGGTGTTGTAAAAATCACACCATTGGGCGAGGGTGTTTCTTCTTTTACTGTAAACTATGGTCATGGTACCGGTGCTTCTGCTTCGGCAGTTGTACTTCCCGGCTACAGCACATCACATGTTTATCCTGAAGGAACATATACTGTTGTAATTGTTGCCAAGGATCTTGCAGGGCATGAAAAAAGTACCAGCTATCCTTTGCAGGTAACATACCGTGCTCCTGAAAATGTTACCATCACAACGTCGGACGAAATGAAAGTAAAAGCAACAGCTTTGTATGCGAAATCTTTTCTTGTTTATTACGGCGATGTGGCGAACGAAACAGGTACGCCAATGGCCATTGATCAGGAATTGCCCCCGCATACTTATCCTGCAAGCGGCGGACCATTTACATTAAGAGTAGTGGCCTTGAGTGGTGGTGCAGCAACAACCACAGCAACCAAAACGCTGTTTGGTTTTCCTATTGATTTTGAAACAGCTGCTGTGAATTATTTCTTCGGAACATTTGGTGATGTTACGTTTACTAAAACTGCAAACCCGGCATCGGGCGGATTGAACACAAGCGCCAATGTGGGCCGTTATGTTAAGCCTGCAGGTGTACCTAACTGGAGCGGCACATACAGCCCGTTAAACATTCCTTTGAATTTTGCTTATGGCAAAAAAGTAAAAGTGCTGGTGTATAATCCTGATGTTGCCAATGTTGGAAAAATGATGAATGTAGAATTAGAGTGGGCAATTGGTGGAACGCCTGCAAATGGTGTGGCCGTGCTGAAAGCTCCTTTTACAACATCTGGTGCGTGGGAAGAACTGGTGTTTGATTTCAGTGGAAATGCCGGTATTCCTGCAAATGCCAAGTTTACACAACTCGTATTACGTTTCAACGATGCAGACAATGGTGCCGGCGAAACTTTTTACGTAGATAATTTCCGATTAACTAACTAATAAATGAATGTTATGCATAAGCTTTTCAAACATACAGTTTTCATTTCTTCCTGCGTGTTGCTGCTGGCCAGCTGCAAGCAAAAGGAATATGCAATGGGAGAGCTGACAGCTCCAACCGACCTGGTGGTAACAGCAGAAGTGTTGGGACAAAATACAGCAAACCCCAATGGTGATGGTTCAGGTAATGTAAAGATCACTGTGGCAGCAAAAAATGCACTATCGTATAAAGTGGATTATGATGCAGCAGATGCAGTTGATCTGGTGTACCTGCCAACCGGAGCCGTAACAAAAAAATATACAAAGCTGGGCGTAAATACATATCGTATTACTGCCGTAGCATACGGTAAAGGTGGCACTGCTACTTCTGTTACAAAAGAAGTAACTGTAAAAAGTGATTTTACACCAGATGCTACATTGGTTACAAATGTTACAGGCGGTTCATCTAAAACATGGGTAGTCGATCAATCAGT
>JAACZX010000549.1 GCA_009996555.1 Chitinophagaceae bacterium
GATTTTATCAATATTTTTTTCAATTACTGATTGTATGTATTTATTCCACATTTGCTCTCCGCCGGGGAAAGAGGCTTCTATTTCAACTTTATAAAAAACAGAATCTGATAGTACCACTTCTTTCGATTTAGATGTATCAACTTGTTGTGCAGAAAGAGTGCAGGAAACAAGCAGGGAGAGTAGAATCAATAAGTTTTTCATAAAATCAAAACAGTGTCTTTAAAAGTTTACGAATTGTCTATTTTTGCCAAAACTCAAATATAATGCTCCCAATAGTAGAAATAAAGAACGTTAATATTTACCAGAGTGGAAATCTTATCCTCAGTGATGTAAATCTTACAGTCAATCAGGGCGAATTTGTGTACTTAGTGGGCAAAACGGGCACAGGTAAATCTTCTTTATTAAAAACATTGTATGGCGAGTTGCCGCTTACTGAAGGCGAGGCTACTGTTGCTGGCTTTAACCTGCGTGAGATGGATTGGAAGAAAGTTCCTTTCCTGCGCCGTAGCCTGGGTGTGGTATTCCAGGATTTTCAACTGCTCACCGACCGGAACGTACATGAAAATTTAAAATTTGTGTTGAAAGCAACCGGTTGGAAAGATGAAAACCTGATGGAAGAAAAGATCAATGATGTGTTGGATAAAGTGGGATTGAAATCGAAAGGATTTAAAATGACATTTGAAATGAGCGGTGGCGAACAACAACGTGTGGATATTGCACGTGCTCTGCTCAACTCTCCTAAATTAATATTAGCCGATGAGCCTACAGGTAACCTTGATCCTGAAACCAGTGATGAAATTATGAAGCTGTTGTTCCAGGTGGCTAAGGATTACAATACCACCGTAATTATGGCCACCCATGATTTTATGGTGATCAAAAATTATCCAGCACGTACACTAAAGACAGAAGGCGGTAAAGTGTGGGATAATGCTAGTGTAGCACACGTATAAGCTGCTCTGCATTTTTTTTGTTGTTGAATAAGTTTTGCAGTAATTCTTTTCTGATCTGTATATCCTGCTCCGTAAATTCTTTATGGAATAAACGGTAGATATGGTATTTCATTTCTTTGATGTTGTCCGCTTGCTGGCAGGCTTGCTCAACACCGGTACCTTCAATCATTTCCTTATTTACAATAACATGTCTGCCTTTGAACAGAGCATTCAGTAATTTCAGTTTAATACCCGACTGCATCATAGAAGGCAACACATGCACCTGGGCCTTCTGCATCAGGTCGTCTAATTCATTTTCATTTGGGTTGGCAACAAGACAGGCCGTCGGAAGCTTTTGCACCAATTCGGCTAAACGTACAGATGGATTTTTTCCTGCTATTACAATTGGAATATCAAGGTCCCTGAAAATTTTCTCTAATAACCAGGCCGCTGTTTTTTCATTTTCAGCTACAGATAAATTTCCATGATACAATGCAAATGTGCCTTTACCAGGCTGCGAAGTAACGCTGTTGTTTGGTATAAAAGCAGGCAGGTGTTCAATAGCGCTTGCTTTAAACAGTTTTTTGTAAGTGATACAATCGTTTGGCGAAATGGCCAGCAGCTGATAGTCTTTCAATTGCTGCTCATAACGCTTCAGCAACCTGCTCTCGTGCTGCATATAGGCTTTGCGCACAAGTGATGCTTCCCATTTGCCAAGTTGTTTGTAATATTCAAACTCTGTATTGTGTAGGCGGATAGCAATATTCTTTTTGGTAACAGCTCCGCTGGTTAATCCGAAAGTGCTGTGCACACCTTCAAATAATACAGGATAATTATCTGCATTTAAGCGTTGCCAAAGTTCTGCATCGTTACGTGAAGCAACAATATAAGGAAGCTGCAATGAAAAACCTTTATGGCCTTCCTGGCGGTGATAGTAATGTACGTCAGCACAATATTTTTCCAGCTCCGGTTGCTGTCCCCTTCCATATTCAAAACAATGAAGGTGAATGTTCATTCCCAGTTCATGCAGTGCTTTGATCTTATAAAAGACATCAACCACACCACCATAATCGGCAGGATAGGGCACATCAAATGAAACGATATGTAAGTGATCAGCCAAGGAGTTTTTTATAAAAGTTAATAACGATTTTTTCTTCTTCCTGCCAGTTAAGCACTGCTGCTGCCCGCAAACAGTTTGCTTTTAATCTTTCGTGTAATTCCTTATCATTCAGCAAACGTGTTAATCCTTCCGCAATCGTTTCTTCTTTAGTATCTGGTATCAACAATGCAATTTCATATTCATCATTGATCTTTCGGTAAGATGGATAGTCCATGCAAAGCTGTGGTACACCTGCCTGTATATAATCGAAAAAACGATTGGCGAGCGAAAGATAATTACTCAATCCGTTGTTTTCAAATATTGTAATGCCTGCATAAGCAGTTGCTGTAATTCCGTTCAGTTCAGCAGGCTTCAGTTTGCCTTTCAGGTGAACCTTATCTTCCAGTTGTTGCTGATGAATTAAGGTTTGTGTTTGTTGAAAAAAGTTTCCATCGCCATAAATATGCAAGGGAGCATCAACCTGTTTCATAGCCGGGATCAATGTTTCAAAACTTCTTCCTTCATTCACTGCTCCTTGATAAAGCAGGAAGGTTGAAGGGTTGTCGTTTGAAAATTCTTGTTCCTTGTACTTTGTGTCTTCTTCTTTGACTTTTGGTTTTTGGGATTTGTAATCTGTTCGAAAAGGCACACTTCTCACCACTTCATACTTCACGCCGTACATTTTTTCAAACTCTTTTGCAATAGGTTCGCAAACAGTATAGCCATGTTTGAAGTTTGGTACAGCAAACCGTTCGATCCGTTTCCATAGCCGGTAACGTGAAGGGCGTGTAACAATTTCCTTCATCTCACAAAACAATTCATGTGCATCATACACTCGTTTTGTGCCTTTAAGTTTTGATGCAATATAGCATGGAAGGATGGTATCAAGATCTATGGCACAGATACAGTCGGTCTTTTGAAACAATAACCAGATAAATAAACGGAGATTATACTCTGCATAAAACAGCGGTCCTTTGGTAAACCGGCAGTACAATCTTTTTTGTTGGAAAAGATGTTGTTGCAGAGGCGCAGATTGTTTCAGCTTTCGCCCAACCAATGTAACTGTATAACCCTGTTGCGCAAGTGTTGTACAGATGCGGATCATGCGTTGATCGTAGGTGAGGTCGTTAGTAACAGTACAGATGATGCTTGCCAAAGGAGGATTGGTTTTAAGCAAATGTAAAAATTACAACGTAATCATCTCCGTTCTTTTGCTCCAAGCCAGATACCCAATGTAATATCAGCTATCAATGAAAATTCCTGCTGAACAATGGGGCTGTACAAACTTGGACCAATACTGCAATCAAGGCTGAAGCGGTTTTTGTAATTACGTTGTATGCCCCATACAATACCAACATCAGGCGAATGCAGCGGGAGAGAATAGCTGTAGTTGCCATCACTGCCGTAATGATAATGTTGATTGCTGTAAGCATATTTTACGAGCAACGAAAGAAAGTTAGCGGAGTTTAAAGCTGTTCTCTTTCCCTTTTTTTCACGCTGGTCAATGTTATAATAATACCGCAGGTGGGCAGCGGCCATAGGGCTGGGTGCAAACTCAAAAGCACTTCCCAGAAAATCAGAATAGGAGTAGCTCCATTGAAACGAAAGAGCTGCTCTTCCTTTAACTGTCATTTTACCGGAAAGAGGTTGCTCAAATCCAACGCCCGGTGATAGAAAGGAAACTGTGCTGACCTGCTGTGTAAATGGTTTGCTTTGTGTGATAGCGGAGCTATAGCAAAGTGTAAAAATCAAGAGGTTGAAAATGCGCATCTGATAAGGTTTAAACAAAGATTATGATACTTTCCTGATTAAATATAACTTGGGTGAATGAATACGATTGAAACTTTCTATACGGCTTTTAGCAAGGGTGACTGGCAGACGATGGCCGGTTGTTACCACCCGGATGCTGAGTTTACAGATGAGGTATTTGTTGGCCTCAAAGGAAAAGAAGTGCCGGCCATGTGGCAAATGCTGATAGAAAGGAGTGGGGGCAACATGGAAATAACCCATAGTCATGTACAGGAAACAGGGGAGCGGGGCAGTGCCGATTGGGTGGCTGTGTATGTATTTTCGGCCACCGGCCGCCGGGTCATCAACCGCATCCATGCTGAATTTGAGTTGAAAGATGGCAAGATCTACCGCCATCGGGATAGCTTCAGCCTGCACAAATGGGCCAGCCAGGCCATGGGTTTCAAGGGGAAATTGCTGGGCGGCACCTCGTTTTTTCGGAAAAAAGTACAAAAAACGGCCAGAGAGGGACTTAATCGCTATCTTTCCCGGAATAATTAATCTGCCAATTGCTCCTTTTTTCAGCTATTTCCCCTACCTTTGCCGCCAATTTATAGATGTATAATTTGGATGTCAATTAAAAAAATCTGAGATGTCAGCAATTACAAAAGAAAAAAAAGCAAGCATTTTCGCAACATTCGGTGGTTCTGAAAAAAACACCGGTTCTATTGAAGGACAGATCGCTCTTCTTACTGAGCGTATCAACCACATCGCCACTCATCAAAGAGAGAACAAAAAAGATTTCTCTACTAACCGTGGTTTGATGCAGCTGGTTGGCCAACGCAAAAGTTTACTCAGCTACCTGAGCAAAACTAACCTGCAAGGCTACCGTGCTTTAATTGAGAAATTAGGTCTCCGTAAATAATTACGGCTATGTAATAAATCATTATTCCCAACACGTTTTTCATGCGGTTGGGAATTTTGTTTTTCCTACAGGTTTCTCCCTTCATTCATTTTTCACAGAATTGCCTGTAAGGCTTTCTTCCCGCCTGCCTGCTTGTCAATTCACAAACAACATGTTCTATGTTATCACAACCTATCAGTAAATCATTTGATTTGGGTGGTGGCCGCATTGTTACCATTGAAACCGGTAAACTTGCACGCCAGGCCGATGGTGCTGTAACTGTTCGCCAGGGCAATTGCGTATTGCTCGCCACAGTAGTAGCCAATAAAGAACCAAGAGAAGGACAAGACTTCTTTCCATTATCAGTAGACTACCAGGAAAAGTTTGCATCTGCAGGCCGTATTCCCGGTTCATTTTTTAAACGTGAAGCAAGACTAAACGATTACGAAGTACTTACCAGCCGTTTGATCGATCGTGCTTTACGTCCCTTATTCCCTGAAGATTATTTGTGCGATGTGCAGGTATTGATCAGCCTTGTTTCATCTGATGCAGAGGTGATGCCTGATGCATTGGCTTGTTTGGCTGCATCTGCTGCATTAGCTGTGTCAGATATTCCGATCAAAGAAATTATTTCTGAAGTACGTATTGCAACAATTGATGGCGAAATGGTGATCAACCCATCCCGTTCACAATTGGCAAAAGCAACTTCTGAATTCATCATTGCAGCAACTGAAAAGAACCTGATGATGGTGGAAGGTGAAGCAAAAGAATGCAGTGAAGAAGACCTGGTGAAAGCATTGGAACTGGCGCATGATGCCATCCGTTTGCAGATCAAAGCACAACAGGAATTAAGAGATGCAAAAGGCATTACAGCAAAACGTGATTACAAAAAGCCGGAAGGCAACGAAGAGAT
>JAACZX010000550.1 GCA_009996555.1 Chitinophagaceae bacterium
ACGTTATCAGACATGCTGTACAACTGCACCGCATAATCGGTAAAGCGTTCCGCAAAACGGCTCAGCAAATGATCAGTAAATCGATTCAGCCGGTCTGTATCTTTTTCAAAATTGCTGACAATGCCCGCAAGCGTTCCGCCGGGGCTCGCATAATCAACTGTATTGATGATAATTTCTTTTCCAGTCATTTCTTCTTCGCCAATATCTGTAAGCTTTTGATAGAAATAACTTTTCGGCATTAGCACATCTGTAACCGGCTTCTCCAAACGAAGTAACTCTTTCACATTGTGCAGCTGTGATAAATAATTACCAAGCAGCTGATCATAAAAAACAAGATAGCCTTTCAATTGCTTAGCCTGTGAGCGACGAAGATCATCAGCATGTGAAGGCAAACCATGGTCGCTAACGCCATAAACAAGTGGCAGATCGTTTCTTAATGAGCGATAAGTATTCACCTGCCGGTCTGTACCTGTTTCATAAATATAGTCGTCGTAAGTTTTATTTTTCTTTGCTAACCTGTCAGCCTCCATTTTTTTCCGGAACAGATCGATGGCCTTTGGCTTATTTGCATTTACAGGAACAACATCCTTGTAAAAATGAAGTGCCATTTTATCAAGACAAAGTCCGGGTTTCTTTCCTTTATCAATACAAAGCACCCATTCATTCTTCAATTCTTTTTCTTCACTGCAAAAATTAAACTTCACTTCCTTCACAGCAATCACATGCTTCACATCCATCATAATTGAAATGATATCAGAAAGAAAAACTTTCCTCTTCAAACCTGATTGTTTCACTTCTTCATCCGGAATAAATCCATACTTGAGTACAGGTCCGCTGAAAATTTCATCCATACGGTATGGTTCGCCATTACTTTTTTTCAACTGCCGCATCTCGGCCAGTGTATATTGTTTTACATCAGGTGATAAGTAATTCTGAACACGGTATAATATTTCTTCATACACTTCAAATGCATTGGCGTTTGGTTCTATTTCAACATCGGCACAAATGCGGATCTTCTGTTCTTCGATCAGTTCAATGTTTCGTAAGTCTTCGCAGAGATTTCGATGTTTGTGAAAACATGCACGAAGCTGACCAAACACAGCCTGTCTTTTTTCATCGTTCCATTCACTTCCATCAGTCGCCTTCATATCCAGCTCCACCTTTACATCGTAAATACCGTTGAGATGAATATCATAAAACTTATCATGGTCCGGTTGCGCAGCAGTGATCTGTTCATTCTTTATGTCGACAAATAATTGTTCATCGGCTTTAACTAACCATGCATTTTTTACACCGTCTGCACCAATAAATAATTTACGTAGATCAATTTCAGAAACCGGACGTGTTGGCAATATCTTCCTCGCAGAATAAAACTGTGATTTAAAATTCTGCTTATTATTTTTTGGGGTTGATAAAAGATCTTTTAACGGAAATGATGTACGATAACCCAGATCAGTAATGGCATACGAAAGCAAATCCATGATGGTAATGCCGGGATCATGTGTGTTATAATCGGTCCACAGATCGGAACCATAACGTTCGATCCATTTCATTCCTTCGGCACGAAGGAATGCATAATCCATCGCCGATGATGCAGGTTTTTGTTTTGATATAGTAACAGCGTTCTTCATACACAAACTTCGGTTTCCTGGTAAGCAGTGATCAAATGTTG
Source organism: Chitinophagaceae bacterium (assembly GCA_009996555.1). GTDB lineage: Bacteria > Bacteroidota > Bacteroidia > Chitinophagales > Chitinophagaceae > Lacibacter. Next base: position 1,673 of record JAACZX010000550.1, read on the forward strand.
GCTATGCGAAACAAGTATAGCAGCAGGATTGTTGATCTTTATTTCATCGGCATCAGCACCCGGCACGCCGTTAACAATATGGTACATATTAAACTCCGTAACAAAATCGACAAAGCTTAACTCTTCAATAAAATTCAGCAATACACTTTTACGCACATGGCCGCCAAAAACAATATCAGCATTTGATGAATAGGCCCATGGTGTGAGATATTTCATTAACTCAATATTCAGCACATCGGCATAAAAGCCAAAATCACCCGCTGTTGTGAATCTTATTTTAAATTGCAATTTCACCTGTTCGTACACCGGGTTCTTTACTTGCGGGGTAACAAAGAATGAACAGAGCTCTTTTAAGTGATCTTCAATTCTTGTAATGAGGTCAAGACTTACTTTTGGCTCAAGCGGACTGAATTGATTTTTATCCCGCACATCGGGCACCACTACTAATGTTACATTGCCGGGCTTTACAAAATCACATGCACAATCTGCCGGCAGCACACTATGATTCAAACATTTCACTTTATATACTTCAGGAAATTCCTGTAATACGATATGCTCATAGTCCCATAGATCAACAGCACGTTGCTTATGCCGCAATCGTTCACTCACTCTTAAATAGAAATCATCTTTTGACTCAACCGCTTTGCCGCCAAACGATGCAAAAGGCTGGTTGAGTTTTTTTACTTCGGCTACTTTATTCACCAGCTTACTGATGGTGCCTGCAGGAGATTCATGCAATGCCTTGTTAGTTGCGTCGGCTTTAAATGTTGCAGTAACTGCCTGGGGAATAACATCGTTAAACAAACAGACTGCATCCACATCTTTCTCTACAACTGCACAAAGCCATATCTTACCTGCATCAAGCAAACTATTATCGGCAGTTGCTTCAGCTGGTATCACTAAACGAATAATGCCGCTTCGCAATAAATGATTGGTTTCATCTTTTAGTATTTCTGTTTGTTTAAGCTTACGCCATTCGTTATTACTCAATGCAAACCACTGAATGTTCACCGCTTCTTTTTCCGGGTTTGCAGTGCCTTCTGCCAACTGGAAAAGAAATGAAACCGATTGACCAGGCAGAGCACCCGTTAATGAAAACAAGAAGCTACCTTCATTTGCATAAGAAGGAAATAGATAAATGCTTTTATTAAACGGAACAAGAGGCCCAAACAACCTTACTGTTTCTGCCTTTAAATAACCATGCTGTTCTGCCTGGCCAAACACGCCGAGATGAAATAGTTGAATTTCTTTCCGGTTAAAATCACCAAAGCCTTCGGATAAAGGAATGATTTCTGTTGACGATGCTGTATAGTTAAAACGAATGCTTTTGATTGTTGGAGTGTAAGGTTCTTTTGGCAAAACGCTTACATCTTTTGCACCTGAACCACTCATGGCTGCAGCCAGCACCTGCGGATAAACACTATGCAGGAAATCTTTAGTTAACTCAAAGCGAATAAATCCTTTCTCAGGCGAAACAGGAAGTATTACTTTTTTTGCAATGCCGCTAACAATATTAAAATTGTAGCCAAGAAAACCAGCGATGTATAAATTAGGATTTGAATATAGCGATTGGAAGGAATTGTAGGTAGAAATAAAATAGGTGTTTAGCCAGGGATAAAATGAAAACAATCCGGGTGCACTTGCTGTGTTAGGCCATGTAACTGTCGACTCTGCATTGCTCACATCAAATAAATTGGTTTCGCCATTTCTTGTTGTGCTGCTCTTGATAAAATAATCAGCCTTGAAATAAGTATTATCTCCAACAGGGTTGCTGGGCTTATAGTTATTGTAATGCGTACTCAGGTTTGAAGGCGGTGCCAGCCATGTTACATCAAATGAAAACTCACCTAAATTTTTATGCAACACTTCTTCAAAACCAACATAAAATGACGAACCTTTTTTTGGAAGCGATCCAAAAGGCTGAAAAGGTTTCTTGGCATCAACGATACCTTGATCGTTCTCCAATCGTAAGCCGGCAACGCCATTTACTTTTACATCGATCTTTAACTTACTTACGGATGCAGTTTTTAATGCACCGAACAAATTACCTTCAGTTGTTGTATCGGCTTTTAACTGCATTACCGGCCAAACAGTATTGAACGATTGACCATGCAACAACGCATCATACCTTGTTATTTCTTCATCATCAGCTCCTAAAATATGTTTGATCGTGATCGATTGATTACCTGCATTGAAATTATTAACCGGCGTAACCGTTGCTTCAAATGGTCCCATCCAATTCTTCTTACCGGTATAAAATACTTCCAGCTTTTCGCCATTGATGCTTTTAATGCTTTGCAGTGTTTGTGCAAGTCCGCTCAATTGAATAGTGATGGTTATTTCTCTTGTTCCCTCTTTCAATAATAACAAGGGCGATGCCAATGCAAAACCAATTTTGGTTGATGAAAGATGATCAGCACCAAATGCCTTCCACCAGGGTTTCAATGGATCAGCTTTTGCCCCTAGTCCATCAGGTGAATTGCTGGCACTTGCAAAACGAACGACATCATTTGAAGCAGGATTTAAATAGATCGTTCGTTTATCAGCAATTGCTGCAGTATTAATGATCGTGTCATCATCCGTTGTATAATGAAGAGGTAATTTTGTTGTTGCATCCTTTCCAGCATCAAACAATGTATTCTTTACGGAGAAATATTCTGAAGCGCCTTTCGCCAGTTCGTACACTACATGCACTTTATCCGGCTCGGCTTTCAGTTGATGAAGATCGAGCACATGTTCATAATAAAAATCGAGGTGCTCACCTGTTAAATTATTCAATTGGTTTTGTGCAAAGCCAAACAATTTTACAAACACCAGGTATAATGCAAACTGCGGATGAAAATCGCTTCTGCTGTCAATTGATTTTTTTAACTCGGACAGATTAAGCCCTTGCTGAAAGAAATGTTTCCAGTTACCATCGATCTTTAATTCTTCATTGAAGAAATTCACCTGTTCTGCAAAATCAATAGCGAACTGCACCAGGTCTTCCATGCTTCGCTCATCAATATTGACGTAAGACTTACTCAGCAAAACAGTTGCTCTTCGTTTGATCCTGCTCGTTCCATCACGCAGCAATAATTGTTCATATGGTTTACCCGTGATCATTCGCCTGTTGTTTTTAATTCAGTTGCTTCTGCTTTATAAAATGGGAACACGTAATTATACCTGCTGTTCGTTGTCCGCACTTTGTAATGGATATCGATGAGTATTCTTCCTTCCAGTTCTCCTTCATCATCGATCTCCAGTTTCTCCACCTCAATACGTGGTTCATAAATCAATAATGCAGTACGCACTTTATCTGCCATCACTGTTTTTAACGTTGTTGTTACCGGATCAAAAACAAACTCGTTCATATCGCAACCATACTTAGGCTGCATGATGCGTTCGCCAGTGATAGTTGACAACAGTATGTGAAGACTTTGATTAATATCTTCAACAGCCGCCACCATATTCACCAGCCCCACTGTTTTGTTGAACGATGGTGGAAAGCTCCAGCCCTTACCTAAAAAATCATCTTTTACTTCCATTGTTAACCTCCTATTATAACTGTGGGGCAACCTGCAACGATTGTTCCGCCATGTGCAGTAGTATCACCCATGCGTGCAGCAGGCATACCACCGATCATGACTGTTGCTGATCCTTTAATGATTGTATCGGGCGGACCGGTACATACCAACATATCTCCCACTCTTGCAGCAGGCATGCCACCGATCAACACCGTCGGACAACCCGGCGGCATTACCGGACCACCAACATGTGGCACTGTTCCATTTACCATTGGGCAAACATGCATGTCGCCCACTCTCGCTGCCATTGACATACTGCTTAATTTATTTGTACAACCGATCCTTTTACTGTTGTTGATCCGCTTGATGAAACTTCCATCGTGC
>JAACZX010000551.1 GCA_009996555.1 Chitinophagaceae bacterium
AATATTATAAGCATAAGCCCTGAAAAATTTAGCTTCACCATTGATGCTGTTCTTATTAGCGGCTGTCATTGCCCCTGTGTTACCACTTTCAATGGTCTTGATAATAATGTTGGCATTATTGATCATACGGTATGCCCAGCTCCATGTAAAAGAAGCGGCACCATCAGTTGCAATAAGCTGTGTGTAATCGTAATAAGGAATTTCAATTCCCTGGCGTTGTGTAGGAGGAACCAAAGCAATATCTGTTCCTGCATGCCATACACTTGGCCAGCCTTGCGGATCGCTGTAGCTAAAGAACGTACTCAAATGATTATGCATCCCGATTACAGACGCTTCAAAACCCAATGAATCATTCAGCGTTTGAGGTGAATAAGCCGAATACACCTTCTCATCGAGGTATGTTTTTTTGCAGGCACTCAACATCAATAAACAACCCGCAAGAACAGACGATATAATTAAATTTATTTTCTTCATTTTAGTAATTTTTTAATGGCCCATTAACGGAGTGTTACATTTAAACCAAATACGAATTGCCTTGTAATAGGATAATTGTTTGTCCAGTCGCCTGAGCCCCTGAATGAATAGTTATGTTCAGGATCCCAGCCAATCCAGTTTGTAAACGTGTACAGGTTTCTGCCACTTACATAAGCAGTTAAACTTCCCAGCTTAATTTTATCCAGCACATTTTTACCGAAGGTGTAACTGAGCGATATGTCCTTGATTCTTGTAAAGCTGTTATCGGATGCATAGCCGTAACCTTTTGTATTAGTATATGCGAGCGATGGTCTGGTATTGCTTTTATTGGCAGCAGTCCAATAACCTGTTTCCACAGGAATATTCATCCGTCCAGCTTCATCAGCATATGTAAGTGTAACGTTGTTTTTAATTGCACCCTGTACTGTTTGAATAAACACAGTAAGGCTTAAATTTTTGTAGGAGAACGTATTGATTAAACCACCTGTCCATTTGGGAGCAGTTTGTCCAAGAATAATACGATCGTTACCATCAACTTTCTTATCGCCATTTGTATCCGCAAACTTCAGATCACCAGGCTTAGCACCTGCATCCCAACCTGTAGGGTCTTCTCCAACCTGCCAAACTCCAACCATCTTATAATCATAGATCACACCAATTGGCTGGCCAATGAACCACCTGTTACCCAAATCATCTTTTTTATCGCCATACAGATCGATGAGTCTGTTTTTGTTTGATGCAAAGTTTGCAGTGGTTTGCCATTTGAAATCTTTGGCAGAGATGTTATCGGAATTGATGACGATATCAACCCCACGGTTTTGGGTGATACCAAGATTATCGAAGATATTGCTGTAACCTGTGATAATAGGAAGGTTGCGACGAAGAATGATATCATTCGTTCTTGTATTATAAAAATCAACAGAGCCGGTGAGGCGGTTATTCAACAGCCCAAAGTCAATACCTACGTTAAATGTTTTAGATGTTTCCCAATGGAGATTTGCATTGCCGAGATTACTTGCCAATACCCCGATTGTACTTACACCAGAGAAAGGATAACGAACAGATGCATCGGTAGTAACAGTTCCATACACACCAATTGCTTCGTTACCTGTATGTCCGTATGATGTGCGGAGTTTCAGGTTGTTGATGAATTTTGCTTTACCCATGAAACTTTCATTGCTAATATTCCATGCAAGTGCAACGGAGGGGAAAACACCGTATTTAGATGTATTTGCTCCCATTACTGACGAACCATCACGACGTGCAGTTACGGTTAACAGGTATTTGCTGTTATAGGTATAATTAACCCTTGCCATTTGCGATGCAATGTTATACCTGTCCTGGTAAGAGCCTGAAGTTTGTGTTGCACCGGCACCAAGGTAACTTGAAGTGAAATACTTTCTTTGCTGGGCACTGTACAATCCTGTAAAATCCAAGTGATGTACACCAAAGTTTTTGGCGTAGGTCAGGATATTTTCAACTACCCAACTGTTTGTTTCAGAACTTGATGTACTTGCACTGCCAATTGTATTATTGGCATTACGCCCCCTGTATGAGCCGGCACGTGTTGTAATATAATTTGTACCCACATTTAGCCTGTACTTCAGCCCCTTTAACACACCATTGAATTTTAATTCTGCATACGCATTGCCATTCAGGTTATTGCTTCTGTCAACTCTTTCTGTATTTAAACCCAGCATAGGGTTTTCATACAACAGTTCAGGATTCATTGGAAAAATTTCATAGTTACCAGCTGCATTGCGAAGTGTTCCGTACGGACTCATTGCTGCCGCAAGGTAAAAGTTGGCTCTTCCTCCATCGTAGTTATTGTTCGCATAGAACAATGATGTGCCAACCGATAAATAATCGGTAAGGTTCACATCCAGGTTTGAACGGACACTTGCTCTGTGATACTGATAACCTTTTACCGCACCTAATTGCTTTAAGTATTCACCGGAAAGAAAATACTTGATATCTTTTGTGCCTCCGGAAATGCTTAAGTTATGATCCTGTATTACTCCTTGCCTTTTCACTTCATTCAACCAATCAACCGTTTTACCTGCATTGTAATTAGCAATTTCATAGGCATTCCATAATACTGTTTGTGGTGCAGTAGGTACCTGTGCTTTATAATCAGCATACTTCTGCACATACTGTTCAGGACTTAGTGGCGTTAGAGTTTGCACAACATTATCAACCCCTGTGTAGCCGCTGTAACGGATAACAGGTTTTCCTGTGGTACCTCTTTTTGTAGTGATGAGAATGACACCATTTGAACCATTCATTCCATAGATGGCAGTAGCTGATGCATCTTTCAATACTTCAATAGAAGCAATATCGTTAGGATTGATATCATTTGTAATCCCCCCCGATTTATTAAAAGGAATTCCGTCAACAACAATAAGTGGCGATGTGTTTGCGGATATAGAGTTCTGCCCCCTTACTAATATACCTGCCGAGCTGCCAGGAACAGATGAGCCCTGGCTGATGTTAACACCGGCTACAGAACCTTCAATTGCATGCAGCACATTTGTAACAGGTAATCTTTCCAGGCGGCTCTTTGGCACAGAAACCACCGAACCGGTAACATCTGTACGTTTTTTTGTGCCGTAGCCCACAACTACAACCTCGTTCAACTGTTTGTTGGTTGCAACAAGCCTGATTAGCACAATTTCATCCTGCTGGGAAACAATCACTTCAGCATCGGCATAACCGATACTGGTAACCTGGAGCATGTTTCCTGCATCGGCCTTTATTTTAAAAGTCCCCTGCGCATCTGAAACAACAGAATTGTTTTTGCCTTTCACGGTTATTGTTGCCGCAGCAACAGGTTCACCGGTTTCTGAATTGGTAATTACACCGCTCACTGTTTTGTCTTGTGCAGACAAACAAAATGGAAGTGTACATAATAAGATCAGAGTTAAAAAATGCCTTAGATTATTTTTCCGGAAGGCAGCCCGGAAAAAGCAGCAGTAGTTTTTTGCCATAATATGACAGCAATTGAAAATTTAAAAAAACAGGCCACTATCCTTATAGTTGAACCTGAATGAACATCTAAAATTGAAACAGTAATCTTGCTTTGAAAGGGGAAAAATTCGGATGATAAGGGGGTAAATTCGGATTACAGGTCAAATAACAGGGGTAAATGGCCGGAATTGCCTTGTTTTTGTTTGTTTGAGAAGTAAGTAAGAAACTAATCTTTTTTCACTTTTTCGTTGAGCTTATAGCTCTTACCAAGGCTTTTCCTGTACTTCTCAATGTACTCCGACGGCTTCATACCAAAGGTTTTGGTAAACTGTTCCCGGAAGTATTTGATGTCTTTGATGCCGACATAAAAAGCCGTTTCATTAATATTATAATCAGAGTTAATGAACAGCTCCGCAGCCTTTCGCAAACGGATAAAGCGGATAAAGGCATTGGCACTCTGGCCCGATATGGTTTTGATCTTTTTGTAGAGTTTGCTGTGGCTCATCCCCATTTCGCCTGCCAGCACCTGGATATTAAAATCATCACGGTCGAGGTTCTTTTCCACAGCGGCAATACAGGCATCGAGGAACTCTTTGTACTCGCCTGAAATGTTGAGGGTGTTTTCCTGGTGAGTGATTTCGTTATAAAAATACTTTTGCAGGTTTTCCTGTTTTTTAATGAGGCTCTTTACCCTTGCCACCAACATGTCTTTTTCAAACGGCTTGGTAATATAATCATCTGCGCCGTATTCAATCCCCATTAACCTCGACTCTGGCGAAAAGCTGCCGGTAATTAATATGAATGGAATATGGCTGAGCGCCTGCGACTCCTTAACCGCTTTACAAAACTCAAGACCCGACATTTTTTCCATCACCACATCGCTGATGATCACATCGGGCTGCAACTCTTTTGCCAGCTTTAGCCCCTCCTCTGCACTTTTTGCTTCGTGCACAATAAAATCATTCCGGAATATCTGCAACATGTAATTGCGTAACTGCTCGTTATCGTCCGTTATAAGTATGGAGAGTTTTTCGCTCACCAGCGATTCAAGACCATCCGTTGTTTTTTTGGCGAAAGCGGATACGGGCTCCATGCCTTCGTCAATTTCTGACAGCAGCAGATTTTCATTACTTGTAGTACGTGGTTGTATGGTGGCCGATCCAAAATGCTCTTTCCCTTTTTTTAAACGTATGGTAAACGTGGTTCCACCCTCTTCTTTACTGGTATAATGAATAGTACCATGATGATCTTCCACCAGCTGCTTCACCAGGTACAATCCAATACCAAATCCCGGCTTTACCGGAACGTTCTCTTCCTTAACCTGGTAAAACTTATCAAATATCTTCTGCCCCACATGCTCAGGTATACCCTGCCCGGTATCGCTTACATTTACCTGAACAGATGTTTCATCTTCAGTAATAGCAAAATGCACCCGCCCTTTTTCAGGAGTATATTTAAAGGCGTTCGACAGCAGATTGTAAAACACAATTTCCAACTTGGCTTTGTCAGCAAATATTTCCAGCAATTGATTACCTGAGCTGAACGAATATTCAATAAAACGTGTTTTGGCCTGCTGCTTAAAATACAGGAATGCATCGTGACTAAGATCATGAATGTTTACAGATGACACCTGCAACGTTCCTGTTTCACTTTCCGTTTTCCTGAACAGCAGCAATTGATCCACCAGGCTTAGTAAGCGTCGTGCATTCCTGTACACCACATTCAACTCTTCTTTTTCTCCTGCTTTATCTTCCTGCTTCAACAGATCTTTTACCGGGTTAATGATCAGGGTAAGTGGCGTGCGAAACTCATGGGTGATATTTGTAAAAAAATGCTGACGCTTTTCGTTGATCTCTTTTTCCTTTTCAGCATTCAGTTCCGTGAGTTTTATTTTATACTTCAATTTTGTTTGTTGCAGCCTGTAACGGTAATACAGGTAAATAAGCGAAGCTGCTGCAGCTATATACAGAAAGTAAGCCAGCATACTTCTGTACCAGGGCGGCAAAATACTGATGGCCAAAACAGTTTCCTCCGGATTCCAATCGCCATTGGCATTTGTACTTTTAATACGCAGCTTGTAATTGCCTTCGGTAATATTATTATAGTTGAT
>JAACZX010000552.1 GCA_009996555.1 Chitinophagaceae bacterium
ATTTGCCAAAATTGAAACCCAGCAAACGATCGGCAATGCGTGATACCGGAACAATCACACGATCCCAAAATTGCACCTGCTTTAACGTGGGCATTCCCTGTTTTAAAAAAAGTTTATTCACCAGCGATGCAAAATAACCGGCCGAATCGAGGTAATATGCTTTTTCAATTTTCATGGATGCAGGAACAGCAGAACGGAGCCGCTTACGGCTGTATCTTCTGAAATGACCAATGAGTTTATCGAAAGGGCTGTACAACGTTTGATGTGCAGGCACAATAATAATGAGCGTTCCATTATTGTGCAGCATTGCCGCAGCACGTTCTAACTCCGCTTTATCATCCTCAATATGTTCAATCACATCTATATAAAGCAAACTGTCGAACTTCTGTTTCAGATCAAATGAATACCCTGTAAAACTCTTACAAATGGGAGGGATAGTGCCATTTGTAATCTTACGATCAATTTCTTTTACCAATTCAGCATCAGGCTCAACACAAAGCCACGACTCCTGGCTGCCATCACACAATGCAGTAGTGGTGCCACCAAGCCCTGCGCCTATTTCGCCTACCCGTTTACCCAAGGCCGGTTTAATAAACGAAGCGTAATAGTTTTTCCAGTTGCGGGCATGTTCAAATATCTCCAGTTCGTTGCCTATATAAGTACTACTCATGTGCGCCTGCTTTTTTAATATCAATGATATAATCTGCATAATCCTTTGCAGGTATAATAGTTTTTTGTGTTTTCATGGTAAGTATATTAAACAACAGGAAAAGACCGAGTAAAAGAGCAAGGAATAGGAGAATACCTAAACCTAATACTGTGAATGTTGCCCAGCCCGGGATAGCTAACCGTGTGAACAAACGGACAAATGCAACACCAAGTATGCCTGCAACAGTAACAATAATGAGAAAAAGAGAAAACAGGATCAGGCGTATAGCCATAAAATCGGCATACACCGAAACTGCGCTTAATCCATGAAGAATAAGCCGTGTAAAATTCATTTTTGATTGCCCGTAATAACGTTTTCCTCTTTGAGTAGGCACAGCAGTATATGGAATACCGGAGCGGATAACACCTCCAGAAAAATGATTCCAGATTTCTGGCACATGTACCATTTTCCGCAAATGAGCCTGGGGTATCACGCAATAGTTGCCGAAACTGATCTTTTTGCCGGTAAGCAAAACAAAAATGAATTTGTACAGTTTGTAAAACAAGCGGAACAACAACCCTTCACTTCGTTTGAAGCGTTTGGCAAAAACAACCTGTTTCGATTCGGCTGCCTGTGTAAGCAAACGGGGTATATCCAGCGGCTGGTCTTCACCATCAGAATCCATAACAATTAAATACTCCGTTACGCAGTTTTCGTTAGCATAGGCAAGGCCGGCGGCGATCGCTTTCTGATGCCCCATGTTGTGACTAAGCTCAATAATGTTAACGGGATTACGCAGTTCGCTGAATGCGAACAGATCTGGTACCTGATGCGATGAATCATTGACCAACAGGAACAAAGCAGAACGTTCAGGTATAACTTTTTCTATTTCCTGTAACAGCTTTACAGCCGACTCCCAGTCGTTGAATACAGGTATCACAAAAACAATTTCCTTCGGCATGGCACTATTGCTTTGATTTCGTATAAATGCTGATTATCCCGCCCTTGCCAAAAGTTGAGCTGCCAAAGAAGATTTCCTTAACCTTAAAAGAATGATTGAATGTCTTCTTTATCTCAGCTGGAACCACATCATGCGCATTGGTTTCAACCAGGTAAAATTTGGTTACCTGCGAAATACCAGCCGTATCAAACAACACATGTTTCACTTTATGATCTGGTAAATAGTAGTCCAGTGTAAAATGTTCACGCAGATAATACCCTGTTGAATAAATTTCTGCAGTTGAATAGTCAGGCTGCTCCTTTAACCAGTGCGCCATTTCACGCCAGGGCTCTTTCATGAGTGGTTCTTTATTTACAAATGAAGCCGCAACAGCATCAAAAAAAAATAAGAAAAGTAAACAGACCGCTGCAAGAGCAGGTTTGATTTTTATGCGTTCAATAAACATAACAATACCAATTGCAAGTAAAATGTACAGTGCCGGTGCCATTGCAAAAGAATACCTGGAAACAAGGATCGGAAACTTGATATAAGAGAACGCAAGCGGAACTGCAATTACAAACAACAACTGTGCAATAAGTACCCGTTCAATCTGCATAAGCTTCGTTTTCCTTAAAACAAACCCGGAAATTGCAGCAGCAAGTATAACAACTAATACAGGCATGCTGTATTTCAAATTATACAGAAGATAGGCAGGTACATCAATTGTTTTAAGCCAGTAGTTACTTACTGTTCTGATTGCAGTAAATGACCAGAAATACCAGGGAAAAATGAATGCTAATGTAAGAATATAGAGTATTGCTTTTGACCGAAACTGTTTTGCTGTAAACTGCCGCAGGAGCAAACCGAGATCGAAAAGGCCATATACAACAATAATCAGTGCACCAAACTGATGGGCCAGCATAACCATCGCACACACAAATGCATGCAATACAATATGAAAGAGGCTGTCCTTTTTGTTAACCAGGAAATAAGTATAAACCGAAATAGTGATCAATAAAAACAGCAGGCCGTAAAACCGGGCTTCGAGTGAATGTTCTACCTGTGTAAAACTAAAAGCTGTTAAAAGCGCAACTGTAATGCCGGTTTTTGCATTGAAGATTCTCTTTGTTACCAGGCCAATGCTGTAAACAGATAAAATGCCAATTAAAATGGAAAGGGATCTTGCACTTAGATCGTTAAAGCCGAATACCGTAGTCCATCCTCTTAACAAAACAAAATAAAGCGGTGGCTGATCTTTCCTTTGCAAATACAGCATTTCATAAATACTATTGTCAGGATGAACTGAAAGCATGCTGTATAATTCATCGCTCCATAAAGAAGCGTAGGTTATATTCACTACCCGTAAGAGCAATGCGGCAATAGTAATTCCCACGAGAATTGTATGAAAATGCTTATTCATAAAAACAGAACCTTCTGGTTCACCTTGTTGTAACATCATTTTATATATACGTTAAATAAAAAAACCGTCTTCGTTATAAGAATGGGAAAACTGTTTGTTAGCCTTCTCAATAAGATAGGGCTGAAGTTTTAACCAAATATCCTGACCGGCATTGTGATGTTGCTTTTCAAAAAAACTGCTGACTCTTTTTTGTATATCTGCCTGGTCAATAAGAGTACAGTTGTTAAAAGCTGTACTTGCCAGTTCGTCCAGCAGCCATTGTTTCCACGGCCCGGCAAACCACTCGCCCATAGGGCTGTTCCAACCTGTTTTCACTTTGTTCGCAAGGATTTTATCAGGAACCAGTTTCCTGGCAGCTGAACGCACAATCGCTTTGGTGAATCCCCCACGTAATTTATAATTATTAGGAAGTGAAAAAGCAAATTCAATCAGGCGGTAATCAAGAAATGGCATTCGAACTTCCACCCCTGCATACATTGAATACTTATCATAGTTTCTCAAAAGCGTTGGTAGTATTCCCTTGAAAGTAGAATGAAAAAGTTTGCGTTTATAATGCTGTTCCTTTTCGAAGATCGTTAAAAGCTGTCTTTTTTTAAGGCGTTGTAACAGTTCGCCCTTAAAATAGGGGATTGTTTGTTTAACAGTGATCCCGTTTTCATTGCCATACATTTTATTAATTGTATCAAGGGTATGCTGCATTTCAAAAATATTGGGAAAATCATCCTGCAATTTATTATACAGATCAAAGGAATACCCCCCAAACAACTCGTCGCCACCGTGGCCGTCAAGTGTTACGACCACATTTCTGTTTCTGAAACCTTGGTATAACTGGAAGAATGGTATAGGCGAAGTACCGGCAATTTCTTCGAAATGGTAAACGGCCCTAAGTATATGATTCGGGTCAAGATCAGGATTCACATTCACCGCTTCTACATCTACACCTGCATTTTTTGCAATGGCAAATGCATCTGCCGTCTCATCAATAAAGGAACCGGGAAAACTGGAAACGAGCGCCTTGTACCCTTTGCTGTGGCCGTAGCCAAGCTGTGCAATGGTTGATACAACCATGCTGGAGTCAATTCCACCGCTCAATGCCGACCCTACAGGCACATCGCTACGCATACGCAAGCTGCAGGAAGATTGAAAGAGATCAGCAAACGTTTCGACAGCTTCATTGATTTCAAGCAACTCTTCAGGATAATAATACTTGCTAATGTTGAGAGAAGTTCCGCGGAATATTCCAAACGAAGCAGCCGGAAATTTCCTGATACCTTTTATAATGGTTTGATCCATCGCTTCAGCATCAAACAAATTATTAACAGAAAAATCAATAAATGATTTATCATACTCCACATGATTGAGATAGCAAACAAGATTTTTTATTTCAGATGAAAACGCAAACAGCTCACTATCATGAACATAATACAACGGTTTTTTGCCAATACGGTCACGGCTTACAAACAATGTTTGTTCCACTTCATCAAACAATACAAACGACCACATACCATTTAACAACGACAAACCTTGCGGCCCTTTATGGATCATCAGCCGAAGCAACACTTCCGTATCTGAACTTGTTTTAAACTGTACGCCTTCTTTTTGCAGCTCATTTCTGATTTCAATATAATTGTATATCTCGCCGTTGAACACAATTATGTAACGGCCATCCATTACCATTGGCTGGTTCGAACGGGCATCTGTGTCAATAATAGCCAGCCTGCGGTGACCAAGCAGCACCCGTTCATCAGCACTTTGCCATATACCATAACCATCAGGTCCGCGGTGCTGCATTTTATGCAGCTCTTTTACAAAAACCTCTTTTGCTATTCTGGTATTAATTGCCCCGTAAATGCCGCACATGATTGATAAAAAGAAGTTTCAGATATTTAAAATCTTTTGTTACCCTCAGGTAACGAACAATGGATTGCAGATAATACTTCCGCTCTTTTGAGGAAAAAACAGTAACGCCTCGCAGGTAATCAGTGAGCGATTGAGCCAGTTTATTTTGGATAGTAATATCTTTTTTATTCTTGCTCCATATTTCATAGAACTGAGAAATGATGAACTTCAGTTTCTGCTGTTCTGTTTTGCCGTGCCATGCTCCTTCACTATGATGCCGGTACACACCCACAACTTCATCAAGGTAATAACCCTTCCCTTTTTTTAATAGCTCATAATATAGCATTGTATCGTATAAAACATGGTAAGATTTCAGTTTATTGAAATCTGTCATCTCTCTTCTGAACATTACCGTCAAGGTTTGGCATTTCCATTCCTCTACTAACCCTTCTATTCCAAAAAAACCTTCCTTGTACATAGGGTCAAAGTTTACTTCACTATGAACAGCAAACTCTCCTTCCATTCTGGAATCCGCTTTTGCAGAAACCAATGCTACTGCTGGGTTAGTTTCGAGAATTGTTACCTGCTTCTGAAGTTTCAGTTCATTTGTCCAGTAATCATCGCCTTCGCAAATAGCAATATAATCTCCCCTGCAGGCACTAAGTGTTCTGTAAAAGTTTTTGGATA
>JAACZX010000176.1 GCA_009996555.1 Chitinophagaceae bacterium
AACTGAGCACATTGTAAGTAACAAAAGAAAGCTTCTCTTCATTCAGCTCAATCAGGATTGTATTGCTGCCAATGATGACCTCGTTTACATAAAACTGAAGAGGTGCACGGTAAACAATTTCGGCATCGCCCGGCATAAACTTAATACCCCGTTCAACTTCCAGTTCAATATGATCGAGGCATTTTTGAAAAGAGTCCAGCACAATGTTCAGCTCTTCGGGGTTTTTAAAATAACCACCTTCTTTGTAATACCTCACCTGGCTTAGTGTACTGTTGATGCTTTCTGCATTCCACAGTTCAAGTGATGGTATTTTGTTGTATTCACGGATGATCTCCTGACCAAGCTTAAAACATTCATCCATTGGATACTCATTAAGCGAAAACAATTTGTTCTTATACTCTGGAAGATCTTTAATTGTTTTACTCCAGAAGAATGTTTTAAACGAAGCGATTTCGGGGAAAAGATAGAAATGAAAAAAAGTAATGTCTTTACAGAAATAAAGCATCCGTTTATTGCTGAATGTGTTGAAATACTTCATGTATTGCAACATGGCGTTCAGGTATTCTTCAAATGAAATGTTATCAGCATTGATCTCCGGTGCCCGGAACACCACCAGTTCATTCTGCAATTGCAATACCTGGTCAAGTGATATTTTAAAATGTTCACTCAACGTTTTTAGTTCCGATAAGGAAATCTCCTTCTCCCCCCTGATGCGACGGTAAGCACTGTCGTTACTGATATTCAGCAGGTCGGCCACCTGATCAACTAAGGATATATGAGAAGGCAACGATGTTTTGATGTACTGGAATAACAGTACCTGTGGATGACTCGTATCCATACGTTCTGGTTTTGGGCTTTTCTGCAACTATGAATGATCTGTTTTGCAGAAACTAATTATTCCCTTTAAGGTAGACAGATTTTTTGCAAACCACAATACCTATTTTGGACCAGTCGTACCCTTTTGCGGTATACATACCAATTCAGGTTTATCTGTCGTGCTCAGCAATTAGGATTCGCTTTGAGGTGAAAGTAGGTTTGTACTGTCAACTGATACATTCGCTAATTACTAAAACCAGAAACATGAAAAAGTTACTTACAACAGGTGCAGCTTGTATTTTGTTTTGCATTTTCTCTTTTGCGCAGGCACCTCAACTGTTTGCAGAATTAGGAGGCCCAAGTGTAGCCGGGATAAATTTTGACAGCCGTTTCTCAAAAAAACAAAACGGTATAGGCGGAAGAGTTGGTATTGGCGGCTTCACTATTGATAAAACAGGAATACTCTTCGTTCCTGTAGGTGTTAATTACCTGATCGGAAAACCTGAATCAAAAAACTATTTTGAATTAGGATTAAATGTTACTTATGTAAGTGCATTTGACAATGGACAGGAAGCAGACACCGACAACAATCTTGCTGACACCTGGGGATCTTTCACATTCGGCTATCGTTATCAACCACAAGAGCAGGGTGTCACTTTCAGGGTAAGTGTTAACCCGTTTTTTGCTTTTAAAAACAGCGTATTCTGGCCTTTCTACGGAGGTGTTTCCGTTGGCTATAAGTTTAAGTAGTTAATTATTAGTTCTAACTTATAGCAGATGATCCGCTCTGTGCAAACCTTCTGACCTGCACCATCAATCACCACCAAAAATCAGCAAGTATGCTTCTATCCTTTTTATACGTCTGCACAAAATCAAAAGCACAACAGCAACCCACCCAATCAATTCGTGGCCGTGTTGTAGATGCTGAATCGCAATCGCCCATAAAAGGCGCAACAGTCAGTGTTGCTGAAACACAATTTTCAACTGTTACCGACACCGCAGGTTATTTCCTGTTGAAGCAGGTTCCTGTAGGTCGTGTGCGGGTGCAGGTTAGTTTTGTAGGTTATCAACTATACCTCACCGATCAGTTTATTCTTAATTCGGCCAAGGAACCCGATCTGCAAATAACATTGTCGGAAGAAAAGAAAAGCCTTGGGCAAATCACCATCACCGGCATACGAAATCCGAAACGACCGGTTAATGCCTATGCTCTTACCAGCGGCCGTTCTTTCTCATCAGAAGAAACGCAACGCTTTGCTGCAAGTGCCAACGATCCGGGTCGTATGGCAATGGGTTTCCCGGGTGTACAACCAAGCCGTGACAGCCGCAATGATATTGTGATACGTGGTAACAATCCATTGGGTATGAACTGGCGGCTGGAAGGACTTGATATTCCCAACCCCAATCATTTTGCACGCAAGGGCAGCAGTGGCGGAGGCATCACCATTTTTAGTTTGAGTGTGCTGGATAATTCTGATTTCTATACCGGTGCTTTGGCTGCAGAGTATGGCGATGTGTTAAGCGGTGCATTTGATGTACACTTCAGAAAAGGGAATCAGCAAAAAGCAGAACATACATTCAAGGCAGGTATGATAGGCCTTGAGTTTGCAACCGAAGGTCCGATTCAAAAAGGAAGAAGTTCCTACCTCATCAACTACCGCTATTCGTTTCTTGACATCCTGAATGCATTTGGTTTACACCTGGTAGATGAACGTGAACGGAACAAGTTTACCGATGTATCATTCAATGTTGCATTCAACAATAAAAAGAATACGGTGCAAACAAATATTTGGGGAATGGGTGGCTACAGCAAAGAAACTTTTCTTGCGGTTGAAGACACTGCACAATGGAAACAATACGATGATTATGCTGTGTATGACAGCCGCACATGGATGGGTGCTGCCGGCATTGGCAACACTGTAAAACTCAACAGCAAATCATTTCTTAAAACATCTGTTGCTGTGATGGGTCAAAAAATCACCTGGGTTGATGACACATTAACAACACGACAGCTTGCTACAAAAGTGAATGATGAACTCTATAAAAACAACCGTGTTTCAGCAGCTATCAGTTACTCATTAAAGATGAATGATGTGCTGAACATGAAAACAGGTGTTTATGCAAACTTCCTCAACTATACGTTTAATAAAGGTGAATGGAATTATGGCAGCAACAGTTACAAGCCAAATGTGATCATGGGTGAAGGCAATACAATGCTGCTGCAACCTTACATTCAGTTTGGACTGAAACCAACAAGCCGGCTGATCATTAACCCCGGTGTGCATACCATGTACTTTGCATTGAACAAACAGTTTGTTGCTGATCCACGCCTGTCAGTACAATATCGTTTTTCAGCAAAGAGTAATCTTACTGCGGCGTATGGATTGCACAGCAAAACACTGCCGCTTGGTTCTTACTTCTATCAATCGGGAAATATGTTCCCAAACAAGGAGCTGAAGATGATGCGTTCGCATCACTACATACTTGCATACGATCAGCTGCTGGGCAACAGGTGGCGTTTTCATGCAGAAGTGTATCATCAGCGTTTGTTCCAGATACCGGTTGTGAATGATGTGAACCGCACATACTGGTTGCTGAATGAAATTGAAGGTTATGCAAACGAAGCACTGGTAAGCAAAGGCACCGGTACCAATACAGGTATTGATCTGTCGCTGGAAAAATTCTTTTCAAAGGGATTGTTCATGATCCTTTCTTTCTCTGCATTCGATTCAAAATATTCACCACTTAATGGAAAAACATACAATACAAGGTTCAACTCACACACGAGTGGTTCATGGGTTGGTGCCAAAGAATGGAAACTGAAAAAGAATAAAGTGCTGCAGGCAGGCTGGAAAATGTTATACAATGGAGGAGTGCCCCTCTCCCCTCTTGCTGCAGTACAAAACGGAAGTACAAGACAGCCTGTGCTGGATGAAACAAATCCTTATTCTGTTTTTATTCGTCCTTACTGGCGTACCGATGGCCGTATATCGTTGCGTAAAGACAAAAAGAAGATCAGCTGGCAACTGGCACTTGATATTCAAAACATGTTTGCACAGGAAAATATGGATGGACTCAGCAGAAGATATGATCCATCAACCAACAAATGGACATTTAAAACACAGTCAGGTATCGTTCCGGTGTTGAGTTACCAAATTGATTTTTAGCGAAGACAAAACAACAATCTCCTTCATTTTAAAACAGAGCAACAGTACATGTGTCTTGTAAAGACACGGAGCATGCTGTTGCATTTTATTACCCAAATCATAACTATATGCGAATACTTATTACAGGTGCTACAGGTTTACTCGGAAGCAATCTGGTACGTTTACTGGTAGAGCGGGGTTATCCCGTTGGTGTTTTTATTCATACAAGATCGTACACAAAAACACTGCAGGATCTGCCCATCAAAAAACATTTTGGCGATATACTCGATCCGGAATCGGTAGAAGCTGCAGTGCAGGAATATGATGTGGTGATACATGCAGCTGCCATTACAGAATACTGGCCTTCAAGATCCTCTAAAATACGGGAAGTAAATATTGAGGGTACAAGAAATGTAGTAGATGCGGTAAAGAAATTTAGCATTCAACGACTCATCTACATTGGTTCAGGCAGTTCATGTAATGCGCCTGGCAATAAAAAACAAATTCACCGCTTACCATTTGCAGGTGCAAAATATGGTCTTGATTATGTAGACTCAAAATACATTGCGTTGCAACTGGTATTAAACAAAGTACAGCAGGAAGGTTTACCTGCATTAGCAATACTTCCAACATTCATGATCGGGCCATACGATTCACTACCATCATCAGGAAAACTGATACTTGCATTGGCAAAGAAGAAGCTGAAATTTTATACCGGCGGGGGAAGAAATTTTGTACACGTAAGAGATGTGGCAACCGCCATTGCCAACAGTATTGAAAAAGGTCATGTAGGCAAATACTATGTAGCAGGAAATGAAAATCTGACTTACCGTGAGTTTTTCGATAAGGTTACAAATGTGGTGGGCGTACAACCTCCGCCTTATAAACTCTCGAACAACATCATCCAGCTTGCCGGCTTTTTAAGTGGCTTGAAAGGAGAATTGATGGGCACAAAACCACTCCTTAGCTATCCAACAGCAAAAATTGCCTGCGATAAACTGTATGTTGATTGCTCTGATGCCATTGAAGAATTAGGTATGCCGCAAACGCCTGTTGAAACTGCAATTAAAGAATGTTACGACTGGATCAGCAATAACCAACATCTCATTCAAAACCTTTCCTTTTAATATGGTTTATAACTGGAAAGAAAAAGTAGTACTCATTACCGGCTCCGGCAGCGGCATTGGCTGGCAGCTTGCAAAACTTCTTGCTGGTAAAGGCGCATACGTTGTATTGAACGGCAGAAACAACAAACGCTTAACTGAAAAAGAAAACCAATTGCTGGAGCTTGGTTACAAGGCATCTTCTTTTTGTGCAGACATTTCTACTGTTGAAAACTGTATTGCGTTGATTCAACATTGCCAACACACATTTGGCAAATTAGATGTACTGATCAACAATGCAGCTTTATCCGCAGCAGGAACAACAGTAGAGCAAATAAGTCCGGTTGTTTTTACCCAACTGGTACAGGTAAACTTTCTTGGTGCTGTGTACACAACACAGGCTGCACTACCCTTATTAAAGCAATCAAAAGGAAGTATTCTTTTTATCAGCAGT
>JAACZX010000553.1 GCA_009996555.1 Chitinophagaceae bacterium
ACCTGAAACAAACCGTTCGAGTTTTACTACTCTGCCTTGTGCATCCTGTACTGCATTTTTATATTCGTGCACATTGCCAGATATGGTTTTTTTAGCAGAGAAAGGCACTCCCGGCTTATACGATACACTCATATTGTTGTCTTTAAACGATAAGAGTTTGTGACCGTTTGCATAAAACATAGCCCAATCTGTTTGTCCCGGAGCGGTAACAGAAATAAGATTCTTGTTGAATGCCGGTGTTGATTCAGCAGGTGATTTGTCTTTTTTACAGCTGGCCAATAAAATAATAAAGGCAGCAAAAAATAAATGTTTCATAATTGCTTTTGTGTTTTTATAAATTAGAAAGTTGATTACTGAAATTTAAACGTGTATGTGGTTGTATTGTTTGTTGTTATTTCCTTTAATGAAACCGGGTATCCTTCTGCATCAAGTGTAAAGGCAAACTGTATTTCTTTATATACGTTCCCGTTTCCGTCAAGCGCTGTTTCCTTCTTTACCAGGTTTTTGCTGAACTTGCCAAACTGGTCATCCATTACAAAACCAAGCTGCATAAATTCATACCAATCAAGCTTAAAAGGGTTTGCTGCGGCTAAATCATATTCATATAAATAAGTGTTCTGCAGCTTGTCATTGTAATGGTCGGTGATCTTTACCATATTGCCAGCCTGGTAGAAATAATTCATTTCTGTTGTTGCAACAATATCTATACGTTGCCAGGTTACTTTTGTTAGAAAACCTTCTCCATTATAGTTAAACGTTAATTTTGATTGCAACACGCCATTAAAATAACGGTCGGCACTAATGATTTTTCCCATAGCATTACGCACCGTATTTTTCAACTCATAAATATGTCCATTGCTGTTGTATTTGTGTTTGAGTGAAAACGCTGATTCCTGCTGATAATTTGTGAGTGTAAAATTTGTTGTGTTACTGACAATACGGTTAGCCGCATTGTAACTGAAGTTTTTAGTAACTCCATTCGACAATTTTTCTTCAATCAGATTTTTTGTAAAAGCCGGGGACGCTGCTTTAGTATCGGCCTGTTTGTCTTTTTTGCAGGAGCTGAAAGCTGCTGCCACTGCAAGTAAAATAAATAGATGTTTCATGTGTTTTAATTTGATAACACAAAACTGCAACAGCATTTACTACTTTAAAAAATTAGCTAAGCGATATGGAGAAGAATGCAGTTAAACTGTACAAATTTTAATTTGATTTGTATTTTTGACAAGCATTTGCATTGCAAGAACAATTTGCCACACTGAACTGCAAAAAACAGTTCAACTTCATTTTTCCACAACTCAGCAGGAAACCCGCACACCCACAACGGATAAATTTCAAAAGAGAGTTTTGTGTATTCATTTTTGTTGCGTCAATCAAAACACATCAACACAAAACATCTATTTATGAAACAGTTCTTGGCTTTCCTTTTTTTGTTCTTCACTCTTACTGCTGCTGTAGCGCAGGCACCACAGTCTATCAATTACCAGGGTGTGGCCCGTAATGCAAGTGGCGTTGCTTATGCCGGTCAGCAGATCAGTGTACGTATAAGCATTCATTCAGTTACACCTGATGGTGCTGTTGAATACAGTGAAACACGCAGCGTAACTACCAACCAGTTCGGTTTATTCACTATACAGATAGGCAGTGCCGGTGCAGCAAATGTGCAGGGGAATTTCTCCGGCATCAATTGGTCTTCTACAAACAAATTTCTTCAAACAGAGATCAGCATCAATAACCAGCCTTATACAACCTTAGGCACTACCCAAATAATGAGTGTGC
Source organism: Chitinophagaceae bacterium (assembly GCA_009996555.1). Lineage (GTDB taxonomy): Bacteria > Bacteroidota > Bacteroidia > Chitinophagales > Chitinophagaceae > Lacibacter. The sequence continues at coordinate 1,780 of JAACZX010000553.1, forward strand.
CGTTTGCAATAAGCAGCCAGCAGGCAAGGCAATTAGTATTTCCTTTCGACACAAGCGTAAGCAGCAATTCAAATCCTGTATTAAAAATTAAAAACATATCGACCTCTTTGTATCCTGCAATCACCGGAGAAAGTATTAACGGTATAGCAATTACAGGTTCTTCAGAAACAAAAAGTGGTGTAGCAGGTTCAGCATTTACGACACAAGTAGGTGGTGTAGTGGGAACAAACCCGGCTTTGGGCGGCTATGGTGTACATGGCTATACCTCTGCAACAAACACTACAGGTGCGGGTGTTTTCGGGCAAGCACTCCATGGTTCAGGAGTTAAAGGAGAAACCGCATTTGGCAACGGCATTTTTGGCGTGGCAACAGCTGAAGGCACAGGTGTTCGTGCAATGGCTAATGATCTTGGATATGGCGTATACTCTTCTGCCGGCAATGGAACTGCAGTATTTGGTATTGCAACTGGCAATACAGGTACAGCAGGAAAGTTTTATCAAACAAGCTCAGGTGGCAAAGCATTAGAAGTTGTTGGTAATGTAAAAATAAGCGGAGGAAATACGAACCCCGGAGCTGGTAAAGTTTTGACGAGTGATGCCACAGGTAATGCAAGTTGGCAAACCCTTCCTGCGCCACCTGAAGCTGCTCCTAAGGTTGCTTTTAAAGTTTCAGGTGTATATCCTGGCGGTCTTAACAATTACAGTGAAATAAACTGGTTTAAAGTTTACTTTAATAATGTTGATTATGACTATGGAAATACGATCAGTATTGGCGGCACAACGGCAAATTCCGTTTTCACAGCACCTCACAGCGGTGTATATCACTTTGATGCATCTGTTGGCATTAGATCCGATGGCGTTGTTGGCTGGGCTGAATTAGTTCGGGTAAACAGTGCCGGACAAATAAGCAGTTTAAAGGTTTCCGCTTATGCTGAAACATTAATGGATAACCCTGACAATATTGGTCAAAGACAAAATTACTCCGTGAGTACCGATGCAAAACTTTCTGTCGGTGACAAAGTTTATGTTCGATTCAGATGGTTCAATGGCGAATTTAATGATCCTGAATTAACAGGTGTATCAGCATCGCAGGGCGGCGCATCGTATGTAAATGTTACACAGTTTTCAGGCCACATGGTTTTTGCAGATTAATTACAATAAATCAGAAAAAATGAAAGCAATTTTATTGTCTATTGCACTATTGGTTATGATTGGATTTTCAAATGCACAATCAATTCAGCCAGCCGTTGTAAACAGTAGCGGATTATCGGGATCAGCGCACAATATTCACTTTGAATTTAACCTGGGCGAAACATTCACCACAACCATTGGCAGCAATACGTTGGTTACACAGGGTTTGCTGCAGCCAATTCTGCTTGAGCAAGGCCCTTTGCCGGTTCTTGGTCTTGAGTTCAATGCAAAACGCATCAACAACAGCCAGGTTCAGCTCGATTGGAAAACTGTGCAGGAGATCAATAACCATGGGTTTTCGGTAGAACGGAAAAAAGAAAGTGAACAGAGTTTTACTGCACTGTATTTTATTCCATCAAAAGCTGCCAATGGCAACGCATCGTTACCGCTTAACTATTCAAAAACCGATACCAACAGTTACGCAGGTAAAACATACTACCGTTTAAAACAGGAAGATATTGATGGTAAATTCATGTACTCAACTATACGCATGGTGAACGGCAGTAATGGACACATCATTACACTTAAAGCATGGCCCATCCCTTCAACAGGGCCCGTTAACATCAGTATGGACGGATTGGAAAAAGATCAGCTGCTGGTTTTTGATAACAACGGACGATTAATGAAACAACTGAACATCAGCCGGCAACTGCCCGTGCAAATAAGCGGACTGGCTCCGGGCACTTACTTTGTAAAACTTTCATCGCAAAAAGAACTGATTCAAAAAATCATTGTTCAATAAAAAGAAAAGCACCTGATGGTGCTTTTCTTTTTATACACTCTTATTGACCGCACACTGCATGGAAAATGTATTTCTTAAGCAGTTTTTTGCCTCATTTTCAATTAAAGGCGAGAAAGAATACATTTTAAATAAAATTTATATTCGTACCTTAGTTATGCCTCGCCGCACACACAAAAAACCATCAACCACTGTCTATAAGAAAACCAATATCGGCATCACCACATGTACTTCTGTGTGCATTTATCTTCATGGCATTGTTTAAAGCAAATGCGCAAACAAACCATGTACGCTTACATTTAAAATGGTGGCATCAATTTCAGTTTGCAGGATATTATGCTGCTGATGTAAAAGGTTTTTATAAAGCAGAAGGGCTTGATGTAACAATCATTCCAGCCGATCAGGAACATCCACCAGTTAAAGCCATCCTGAATAAGGAAGCTGATTTTGCAGTAACGGGTTCAGATATTATTTTAAATTTTGCGAAAGGTGATCCGCTTATTGTTGTAGCTCCTATCTTTCAACACTCTGCCTATACGGTTATTTCACTCAAAGGTTCAAATATTAATACACCTGCAGATCTTATTGGCAAACGAATCATGGCATCAGAGGATCAGGGATGGGTGCAACTGCAGGCATTGTTTTTAAAAGAAGGTATTCCGCTTGATTCACTGAAAGTGATGCCACACACATGGAATAACAGCGATCTTACGAATGGATTAACCGATGCTATTACCGGTTACATTTCGGCTGAACCTTATCAGTTAGAAAAGGCAGGGCATCATGTGCATACAATTTTGCCTGTAAATTATGGCATTGACTTTTATGGCGACCTTCTCTTTACCTCAAAAGAAATGCTGCGTGATAATCCCGAACTGATTGAACGATTTAAGCGGGCAAGTTTTAAAGGTTGGGAATATGCTATGAAGCATAAGGAAGAATTAGTTGATTATATTTTTACACTTCCGGGAGTGCAGGAACGACAGGTAACAAAAGAAGCATTGTTGTATGAAGCAGACCAGATGGAAGCGCTTATTATGCCGGGCATTGTAGAAATTGGCCACATGAATGAAGGAAGATGGCAGCATATTCTTTCCATTCACCAGTCATTGGGGCTTATTGATTCTTCTGTTACATTAGATGGCTTTCTGTATGATTCGCAGAAAACAGCATGGGGTAAAATTACACGAGGTATATTGTACAGCAGCATTGCAGCATTGCTTGTTATAGGAATATTTCTCATGTACAATATTTCACTACGCCGGGCTGTACGCAAACGTACACGTGAGCTGGAAGCTGAAGTAAAAGAACGAACAAAGACACAGGAACAGTTACAAATGAACAAAGAGCGTCTGCAACTAGCTATACAGGCTGCAGGTATTGGTATTTGGGATTTTGATTTAGAAACTGATATTGTTCAGCTGGAAGATTCATTTCACAAAAACCTTGGTTATACACCTGGCGAGTTGGTTGTAAACAGGGATTTCCTTCGCCTGCTCGTTCATCCTGATGATTATCCTGCTCTCAAGGAAAACACAGCTGCTAATCTTCAGCTTTCGGCAGACAGTATTCATAAAAATCCGGGTACAATTGTCCGGTTGCAAACAAAAGACAAAACATGGAAGTGGTTTCTCATGTCAAGCAAGGTTGTAAAGTGGGATGAACAGGGAAATCCAAAACATTTATCAGGTATTTATTTTGACATTGATGAATTAAAAACAAAAGAAATTGAACTGAGTACACTTTCTACAACGCTGCTTAAACGAAATAATGAGCTGCAGCAATTTGCCTACATCAC
>JAACZX010000177.1 GCA_009996555.1 Chitinophagaceae bacterium
GGTGGCGGTTGAAGTGTTTCCGTATTTGTTGTATGCAAGTAACGATGTTAATAACAGCATCACTATTCACAATGCAGCTGCATCGGCTAAAACAATGAAAATACTACTCATCATTGCACTCATTGGCACACCACTGGTAGCCATGTACACCGCTTTTGTATTCTGGACTTTTAAAGGAAAAGTAAAGCTGGATGAAATGAGTTACTGAGCTTTGCGCAAAGCATCTCTGCTTTCTGTGTAGTTACAGTAAGAAATAGTATGCTGAAATAAATAAGCAGTCAGCTGGTTCATCAATCGTTATGATCATAATGCAGATGCTGCTTGTAAGCGCCTGCTGCAATATGTAATGCAAAGGCTGCAATAGCTGCATCTTTTAATAAATTGATCAGCGCCATTTGCCGCATTTCTGGTGCGCCCGCATTCATTGAATTAGGAAAATGAATGGTGAGCACAAAAAAGATAAGCATGGCTGCCAGCAGGTAGCCTGCAATCTTCACCAGTTTGTTGGTAATGAACGATACTCCTGCAAGAATAAATGCTGTACCAACAACATACACCCAAATAACACCGCCGGGTAAAGAATCAGGCACATACACCAGCAGGTCGTATGGATGTTTGTAATGGAAAATGCCAAATGAAATAAGGATAACCGAAAGGAGGTAAATGGCAATGCGTGACACGATGTGATAATGTTTCATAACAGAAGGCTTTAGATGAAAAAATATATGTCTGTCGCTCTCGTTTTCTTCGTCTGTACTACTAGGTGCTGTAATGAAACCGTTTCTTATAGTAATTTAAGCATTAATTTGATGAATAAAAAAGCAATTATTGGGTTGCAGGAAAAAATAACAGCCTGTTGATCATCAGCGGATCAAAGGAGTAAAATTCTGACCTGTTTTAACAACAGGAGAAATTTTATTGCGTAACACAGGCCTTAGAGGCCCAGTAAAAAAGCCATTACATCCACCCCGTCGGCATAGTCCATTAATGCAGGTTGCTGGGCCTGGCCAAAAGGGATGTGCCCGTTACCAACAATTGCCTGCACCTGTTCATTGTTTTGCAGGTCTTTTACAACATCGGCTTCCTGTTGGTAGTAACTGTAATGTAATGTGCCGATGGGCGAAAAGAGTTGTTCATTTTCAAGCAGCACAATGCAGTCATTGGTCATGTAGTAAACATTGTTCATCAGGTAAATAGCCAGCTGGTAATCGTAGTTATTACGGTATTTATGATGATCGAACATCCATTTGTACTTTTTCAGTGCATTCAGCAACGGCACAAAGTCATATCCTTCGGGCACATACAGTTTGGTGATGTTTCTGCAGCCTAATCCAAAATACTGCATCACATCATCGGCAAGTAATGATAATTGTTCTTCTGTTTCATTGCCATGCAAAACAGCTGTTGATGTTCTGTTCTTTCGGATGATGGAAGGGTAGCGTCCGAAATAATAATCAAAATAACGGGCACTGTTATCACTGCCGGTTGCAATATAGGCATCACAATTCTTAAGCATACTGCTGAATGTAATGTGATTGGCAATATCAGGATTCCATTCTGTCATCACAGTTACAAGGTGTTTCAGTAATACATCATCTTTTGATGAAAGTTTTATTACCTGCTTATGGCCGCTTACAAACACACAAAGAAAATCATGAAACCCAACAAGCGGAATATTTCCTGCCATTACAATACCTGCTGTCTTCGGATTGACGTTGTCATCAAGATGATAGTGGTCAGTCCATTTTCGTAATAAATCATTGTTTAAAAAATTGTCAGCAATGGACTGTGATGCTGTTTGTATGAATCTTTGTGTAAACCAATTGTTTAGTTGTTCTGCCTGTTTGCAGGCGTTTTGCCATTGTATTGGTTGTGCAGAAATATATTGTTGCAGTCGGGATAAAATTTCCAGCCTTTGTTGTAAATTCATTCAGAGCTTTGCTTTACATTTGAAATGCAAAAGTAATTCAAACTAACCCTAAAATCTTGAAACAGTATGGCTATTAAAATTACAGAAGAGTGCATTAACTGTGGAGCCTGCGAACCCGAGTGTCCAAATAATGCTATTTACGAAGGTGGTGTTGAATGGGCAATAGCTGACGGAACAACGGTAAAAGGTGCTTACACACTTATTGATGGATCAGTAGTTGATGCGGCGGCAAAAAATGCGCCGGTGAGCATGGATACATATTATATTACACCAAACAAGTGTACCGAGTGCCAGGGCTTTCACGAAGAACCTCAGTGTGCTTCTGTTTGTCCGGTAGATTGCTGCGTTCCTGATGAAATGTATCAGGAAACAGTAGAAGATCTGCTTGCACGCAAGGATCGTTTACATATTTAATGATTTCTCTCTCGATGGAGGAGTTCCCGTAAGAACGATTCCGGAATACAGCGGGTGATATTTCCCGTTAAAAAAAGGTGAAGGCTTGAAAACCTTCACCTTGCTTTTTATATCTTGCACGTATGAAGAAGTTTTTGTCAGCACTGGCCTTAGTGGTATTTTTTGCATCATGTATGGAGGCGAAACAGCCGGAGGAACAGGAACGTAAATTTGATTCAGAGGAGTCGCTGCAGGAAATGGTTGATACAGATAAAGCATTTTCTGCTGCCAGTGAAAAAGAAGGAATGAAAAAAGCATTCCTGGAATACATTGCCGATGATGCTGTGTTGCTTCGCCCCGGCTTTTTGCCAATTGTGGAAGGCGATGTTATTAAATTTCTGAATGCTCAGGAAGACACTTCTTTTAAAATGACCTGGGAGCCACGTGGAGCCGATATTGCCAGCTCGGGTGATATGGGTTATACCTATGGTGTGTACAAAGTAGCAACTGCCGATACCACAATGACCGGTACTTACCTGAATGTATGGCGCAGGCAAAAAGACGGCAAATGGAAATTTGTGATCGATTCCGGTAATTCCGGTACAGAGCGGGAGGGAATCGAATAACTACTGATTAACTGGCAGGATTCTTGAAAAGAAAAGCCTGCCTGAAAATACATTGCCGGCAGCACGAGATTTGCCGGCAGCAGAAATCAAACCATCCGGTACATGAGTCAACCATTGAACATCGCCCTCGTTACGGGCGGCTATAGCGGCGAAGCTGTTATTTCTTACAAAAGTGCGATCACTATTTTTAATCATCTTGATAAATCGAGATTCAATGTATTTGTAATTGATGTTACTGCCAGCGGATGGTATCATAAAGTGGGCGATGAGCAAGTTTCCCTTGTTGATAAAAACGATTTCAGCATAACCGTTGACGGAAAAAAAGTAACATTCGATTGTGTTTTCATTGGCATGCACGGCACACCCGGCGAAGATGGAAAGCTACAGGGTTATTTTGATGTATTAGGGTTGCCTTATACAGCCTGCAGTGCAGCCACATCAGCCATTACATTCAACAAGCGTTATACTGTAGCTGTGGCAGCATTTGCCGGTATTCATGTGGCAAAGAGTGTACACTTATTTAAACATCAACCCATTGATGCAAACAACATACAACTAAAACTGCCGGTGTTTGTGAAACCGAATAATGGCGGCAGCAGTATTGGTATGAGTAAGGTGAGCAAACAGGAAGATCTTGGATCTGCTATTGAAAAAGCGTTCAAAGAAGATTCGCAGGTATTGGTGGAAGAAATGATCACCGGCCGTGAGTTTACCATTGGTGTATTTAAACACAAAGGCGAGATCATTACCATGCCCATGACAGAAGTGAAGGCAGATGCGGATATGGAGTTTTTTGATTTTGTTGCAAAATACCAGGGAAAAAGTACAGAAATTACGCCTGCTGTTGCAAGCGAAGAAGTATATAAAAAGGTAAGTGATGCAGCAAAGAAAATATATGCTGTATTCAATTGTGGCGGCGTCATTCGCATCGACTTTATTTATAATGAAGAAAAGAATGAACCGTTCATGCTTGAGATCAATACCATTCCGGGGCAGAGCGATGCCAGCATTGTGCCACAGCAGGTAAGGGCGATGAACTGGAAGCTGGAAGATTTTTACGCAGCATTAATTGACCAGGCATTAGCCGATCACCAGGCAAAATAATATTCATTAAATTCAATACCCGTGTTTCAATTCATTACAAACCGTTCATTTTTTGTCAACTTGCTTATAGCAATTGTTATAGGCTTGCTGGTGGTGTTTGTCTTTTTTCAGTTACTCGACAGAATTACACAGCATGGCAAATACATTAAAGTGCCGGAAGTAAAAGGAAAGAGTGTGGATGAAGCCCGGAATTTACTGGAACAACAAGGCTTCCAGGTAGAGGTGCAGGATAGTATTTATTACGACAGCCTTCCACGGTTATCGGTAGTAAAACAATCACCTGTTGCGCAGGAAATGGTTAAGATCAACCGCACCATTTATTTAACTATTAACAGGGCCGAGCCTCCATTGGTAGCTCTTCCCAATTTTGTGGGGCAAACATACAGGAGCGTTTTACTGCAGCTGAATGCACTTGGTCTGAAGCTTGGCGATACATCGCAACGTCCGGATTTTGCTGTGGGTTCTGTACTTGAACAAATCTATAATGGCAACCAGGTGAAGCCGGGAACAAAGGTGCCGATGGGCAGCCGGGTAAGTCTGGTATTAGGTGGTGGCATTAAACAAACAGAATTACCAGTTCCTGTATTGCTGGGACTTACCTTTGCAGAAGCAAAAGTGTTACTGGAAAGTAACGACTTGTTGCTGGGTGCTGTGGTGGTTGATGGTGCAGTGGCTGATAGCTCAGCAGCATTCGTCATCAGGCAAAATCCTCCGGTTCGTGATGAGGAAGGACGGCCCATCCGCATACGTGGCGGGCAGTTGGTTGATCTCTGGATCAGTATGGACCGTTCAAAAATTGACAGTATTCAACGACCCAAACCTGTCATCGAACAAAAAACAGAAAACGAATATTAACACACATACTAATGAAGATCATTACTGCAGAAGAATTAAAGGCAAGAATTGATGCCGGTGAGCAATTGAATATTGTTGATGTGCGTGAGCCGCACGAACATGACGAGTTTAATATTGGCGGCACATTGTATCCGCTGGGGCGAATTCTGTCGATGGATGTTGATGAACTGGAAGAGTTGAAAGAACAGGAAGTGATCTTTTATTGCCGCAGTGGCAACCGAAGCGGACAAGCTTGCATGTTTGCCGAAACAATGGGCTTTACAAATGTGGTCAACCTTGCAGGTGGTATGCTTAACTGGCGTGAAAAATATGGCGTATAAAATGTATAATCATTCTGTATAAAAGAAATGCCGCTGCAAACACAGCGGCATTTCTTTTATTACAATTCTTCGTTGTTAGATTTTAATCGTAATACCTGTCATGAAATTTATTCCTGCCATTGGATAGTAATAATTCTCCGTAATGGTGTTTGTGCCGTAAATATAACTGAAGGTGTAACCGTTTGTTTCGTATAAACGATTAAACAAATTGTTCACCTGGAAACTGAGGTTCACTTCTTTCAATGGTTTGA
>JAACZX010000178.1 GCA_009996555.1 Chitinophagaceae bacterium
AGATAGTATCCACTGATATCAAGATCGGTATTTAAGATACCACCCGAAGCAGATAATTTCAAGTGATTAACAGCTTTCGATCTTGCTAAAAACTTTTCTGAGCTTAATAACCATCCAAGGCTAAACGTGGGTGAAAACGCAGCTCTGTTTCCTTCCGGTAATTTCGTTGAGTTAACATAAGCTCCGCTGAAATCAACCCAGTACTTATGTTTATAGTTGTAGCCAACCTGTAACCCAACGTGTGAATTGGTGATTGGCTGATAAACATCATTCACAGAAACAGATGAAGTAAACCCAAGCAGTTTGGCAGAAATATTATGATCGGCTGAAACTGTTTTATTGTAACTGAACCAGGATGAAAAACCAATGTTCTGTCTTTGTGTTGTGTTGTTGATATTCTGTATACCGGGGCGTGCATCTTCTCCAAATTTCTGCAGGCTTGTTAAGGTATCTGCACCGGGCCTCCATGTTGGTGTATATACTGCATACGTATTGTTGATCGATTGCAGATAAGAGTTAGCGTAATCTAAATTAAACAGAGTATGAAAAGACAATCCTTTGATCACGGAGTTGAGGCTGGCATTAATTTCGTTTGTTACCTGGAATACACGTCTGATGTTCATATCGTAGCCTGCAACATACAGATCTGCAATTGGGTTGGTAAGAAACTGTTGTGCACCACCCAGCAGGTATTTGCCATCAATTAAATTACGGCTTGCACCAACAAGAGCCAGTGATGTTTTATCGTTGGGCGAAATCAGATCGATTGGAATAAGCGGCGTAAACCTGTTGGGCAACAATGTTGCGGCGTTAGCCCAATAGTTGCCACGTGCCCTGCGGCTTTCGCTGAAGATGGCTGATACATACACTGAGCTCGATATGTGTTCGTTCAACTTAAGATCAACATTACCACGAACGTTTAAACGGTTATCGTTTTCATTTTTACCCTCACCGATGTTTAATAATGTTGAACTGTTAGACCATCCGATATTCGAATAGAATCTTGCATTTTGATTACCACCCGAAAACTCAGCATTGGCATCTGTTGCATTCTGGAATTTTTTCAAATACTGCGATGAATAGTAATCAACACTTGGATAACGAAACGGGTTTCCGCTTGCATGGTTTTGAATAGTAGTTGCGTTATAAAGATCACTAAGACCATCATTGCGTCTTCCTTCGTTATACAATGTCATGTAATCGGCTGAGTTGAGATAGCTGGGAAGTTCACTTGGCAATGCAACACCTGAATTAACCCGTATGCCAATTTTACGGCCATTCACTTCACCTTTTTTTGTAGTGATGAAAACAATGCCTTTGGCGGCCTGGCTTCCATAAAGAGCAACGGCATTCACACCTTTAAGAACGGAGATCTGGTGCACTTCGTTAAATGTAATATCGGTGAATTCACGACGAACGCCATCAATAATGACGATTGCATTTTCCAAACCCCAGATATTGTTACTCCAAAGTAAACCAGCTACCCTGCCATTCATACCACCGGTAACCGACAGGTTAAAATCCTGGTCGATATAAGTGTCAGGATTTAACGTACTGATAGCACCGCCAACATCCTTCTTATTTAGTTTGGTAAACGGCAGATATATTTCATCGTGTGAAGCATCACCATCTGCAAGCGTGATGCTTGAAAGTGTTGCTGTTACTTTTATAGTTTGTGATTTGAAACCTTTTGCGGTAATAGTTACATCTGAATTGAGCGGAAGCTGAATTGAAAACTTCCCGTCTTTATCAGTAGATACTACTGTTTTACCCTGGTTGCCTGAAACAACAGCTCCTTCAACCGGATTTCCTTTTTCATCGTAAACTACAGATGAAATATTTATCTGAGCTACTTCCTGCGCTTTTATACCTGTTGAAAAAAGGCAGATGACTGCACAGAGCATCCAACATATTTTTAAATACTTCATTAACTAATTTTTAAACTTGATTGTTTCGATAACGCCTTACGTAAAAGTTTTGAAACCTGATCGTAACCGTTCATTTACTTATTAATTACCATCCCGGATTTTGACCAAACGATGGATAAAGATTTACCTGGTTGGTTGGTAAAGGAAGCCAGTTGTGTTTCTTTTCAAACACTCTTGTAACTACCACCCGCTCTCTCAGGTTAAGAGGTTTTCCATTTGTTGCTCTGTCGAAATCGATCACCGTTTTTTCCATGTATTTTTTCTCACCTGCCACTCCCCATCTGCGCAGATCGTGCCATCTTAACCCTTCAAATGCCAACTCAACTGCTCTTTCTCTCATCAGTTCGTTCATAAAACTTTCTTTTGAACCAAGAAAACGGGCATCTATATCCGGCACGTTGGCTCTTGCTCTGATTTTGTTTACCGCAGCTACTGCAGTCATACTTCCCGGAGCACTGCTTTGTGCTGTGCCATAACCTTGCAATACAGCTTCGGCATACATTAAATAAACATCGGCTAAACGCAGGTATGGAATAACGATATTGATATTGTTCCACTCGTTATCGGTATTATTACAACCATCAGTAACAAACTTGCGAACTAAGTAACCACTACGGCTTGCAGTATTATCTAAGCGGAGGTTACCGCCGTTATAAAGATTTGCAAAACGATAATCAGCATTAGCAGTACCACGTATTAATCTAACTCCATCATAAGTAATTGCTTTGTAAAAGCGTGGGTCACGGCCAGTCCATGGATCAGCTACATTATAACCTGAACCTGTGGCATCAAGCGGAAGACCATTGGCCATGCCAAAATAATTTACATAGTTAGCAGCTGGTGATGATATACCTGCTTCACCTCCCAATGGTGGTGGAATAAACATGTTTACCAACGACCAACGTGATTTCCATCCAACAAATGTGGGTGGGCCAAAAATCACTTCGGGATAGCCGGGATGTTTTGAGTAAGATGAAATAGTGTACCAGTTTTCACTGTATTTATCCCACGGTAATAATTTGTGATACGACTCTCCGTTTTCTGACATTTTCATTACACGTGCAAATGCATCGGCTGCCTGTTTACATAACTCTGCATCATAGCCATCTTGTCCTGTAGATTCTTTGTTCATCATCGGGCTTGCAGCGTACAGTAAATTTTTGCCTTTAAATCCAAGCGCCATCGATTTTGTTACACGCTGCTGGTTATTTCCTAATGTTGTTTGACCAACAGGAGAATTATCCCAATTGTTTGGCAGTAAAGCAGCTGCTGCTTCAAAATCCTTTGCTGCTTTTAAAGCTGTTTCTCTGTAAGTTAAACGTGGCAATTCTAGTCGCTCCGAACTTGAAAGCACTGTATCAATGTAAGGTAATCCGCCCCAGAAGCTCATTAACTGGAAATGAAAGAACCCACGGAAAAATAACAGCTGTCCTCTTAACACATCTTTTTCTTCTTGTGTTGCTGTTGTTAATTTATCAAGATTAGCCAAGCCGAGATTCGCTTTACGAATGCCATACCATGATAAAGGCCAAAGACCTTTGTCGTGACATTCGTTGGGATTTGTTGATGCAGTTCTGTCATCGAGCCAACTGTTATCCCAGCCGCCGCCACCTGTTTGCCATGCCCTGTAATTGCCATTGTCAAATTCGGCATTTAACCTGTAGTTGGCATTGGTTGTAGACAACATATCATCGCCCATATTCCATTCACTGTTCCAGGTAGACTTTGACATGTCGGGTAAACATGCATACAGTTCTTCTGTAAAGCCCTGGAAGCTGCGGAAATTGGTGAACACATCTTTTTCCGAAATGTTTGCATCCAGTGGTCTGTCTAAATATTTTTTGCAGGAAACCAAACTTAAGATGATCAGCAATACACTTGCTGCTAAGTTTAACTTACTAAAATGCTTTGTCATAATAATTCTTTTGCAGTTATAAGCTTAGGTTAAGGCCAAAGTTGATACGGCGAACAGTTGGATATGCACCTTGTCCGGAGAAATTGCTGGAACCAACATTTGCTTCACGGTCATCGGGCATTTTACTCCAGAGAAGAAGGTTGTTACCATTTATATACACACGCATTGACTGCATGCCTGTTCTTTTCAACCATGATGGATTTAATGTGTAAGAAACTTCAGCTGTTTTCAAACGCACATAAGAACCATCGTAGTTAAAGAAATCGCCGTAGCTGTATAATCTTGACTTCCATCTTGGAAGTGGTGAAGCAGCATCAATGTTATCTTTTGACCAGTAATCGCCTTGTTTAAATACAGAGTTCAGCGCAGCTGAGAAGTTTGTTTGCGACAAGTTTCTTGTTACATTATTTACGGCATAGAACTGAATGAAAACAGAGAAGCGTTTGTAATCAAAACCAATACTTGCTGTATAAGTATTTTGTGGCCGTTCAGGATAAGCATACGGTACGTTATCAAAATTGTTGATGACACCATCACCGTTAAAATCAATTAAATTGAAATTGCCGGGCAGTTTGTTATTGTCGTTCTGATCAACAATGCTGCTGCCATACACTTCATCCCATGTGTTGTAATAACCTGCACGCAGTTGTGATCTGTACTGACCAATTTGATAACCTGACTGCTTCAGATAATCATCCAGCAATTGCGGATCATCACGATCAATGATTTCATCTTTTGCATGTGTAAAGGCAAAATTTCCCCACAAGCGAATATCACGCTGCCTGTTGAATGCTTTATTGAACTTCAATTCAACTTCATAACCTTTTACAATTGTTTGACCAAGGTTGGCTGTTGGTGGTGTGCCACCGAAATACGCAGGTACTGCACGTTGGTTACCGCTGATCAAAACATCTGTGCGGTGATCTCTGTAAAACTCGAAGCTACCTTCAATAAGACCTCTGAATAAATTAAAGTCCACACCCAGGTTAGCCTTTGCCACCGTCTCCCAATGAATATCTGGATTACCAATGGTATTTTCTCTGAACCAAACATAAGGGCTGTTTGCATTATTATCGCCCATACGTGCCTGGCCACCGTAAGCCCATTGTGTTAAATAGAGATAGTTTCCGCCAACAGCATCGTTACCAACAAGACCATAAGATGCTCTTAATTTTAAACTGGATAACCAATCAATATTCTTCATGAATTTTTCATTGGTCATTGTCCAGCCAATAGCTGCAGAAGGGAAAAAGTCGAACCTGTATTCGGGACCAAAGCGTTGCGAACCGTTATAAGCACCGTTTATTTCAGCAAAATATCTGTTTCCATAATTGTAGGTGGTTCTGAATACCCAATCTTCTCTGAATTCAGGGAAAGAGCTACCAACAGCATTTTCATTACGCATGAATAAACCCATTGATGTAATGTTGTGCTTGCCAACTTTTATTGCGTGATTGAGTTGTAATTGATAAACACGTCTTCTTCTTGTTTGTGCGTTCTGGAACGCATCAGGCCTCACAGACCACTGTGGTAAAATATAATCAAACTGGTTAGGGCCGGCAGTGTTGCGGTATTGTACTCTTCCGTCGGGCGCAATCCATTTCACAATTGCACTTCCATCATCAAACT
>JAACZX010000179.1 GCA_009996555.1 Chitinophagaceae bacterium
TTTACAGGCACAGCGAAAGGTGTTAAGGATGGCGGTAAACTGATCACAAAGATCAAATCGATCAAGATCAAAGCATTGCCTAAATACCTGAAAGAAGCAATTGAAGTAGACCTTACTTCTCTTGAACTGAATGGTAACATTCGTGTAGAAGACATTAAAGCAGAAAATATGGAAGTGATGAACTCACCACGTATTCCTGTTGCTTCTATTGTAATGACACGTCAGTTGAAACAGGAAGAAGCAGCTGCTCCTAAGAAATAAGCATTGTGCTTTACAAATAATATCCCCCTTTTACGAGGGGGATTTTTGTTTTCAGGAATTGAACTTTATTGATATTTGTTTACATGAAATGCCATAAGCGAATAATCAAATCATCAATCATTATGGCATACCATGTGGCCGAAATCAATTAAAATGAACACATGAAATTTTTGATCGTTGGTTTAGGAAATATTGGTGCAGAGTATGCGCAAACCCGTCATAACATTGGTTTTGATGTGGTGGAAGCATTGGCCGTAAAACATGGCGCTTCTTTCAGAACCGATCGTTTGGCAGCCGTAGCAGAAATGAAGCTGAAAGGCAAGACCTTGATCTGTATTCAGCCATCCACCTATATGAACCTGAGTGGCAAGGCTGTAAAGTACTGGATGGACAAAGAGAAGATACCGGTTGAACAGGTGCTGGTAATTGTAGATGAGCTGGCTTTACCGCTCAGCAAACTTCGGTTACGGTCCAGCGGTAGTGATGCCGGGCACAATGGGCTCAAAAGTATTCAGGAAACACTTCAAACTGTGGCATACCCCCGGTTAAGGTTTGGAATAGGTAATGACTACCCAAAAGGAAGGCAGGTTGAATTTGTGCTGGGTAAGTGGAGTGAAGCCGAATTGCCCGTTGTAAAAAAGAAGATCGAACTGAGTGTTGAAGTAATTGAAAGCTTTGTCCTTACAGGCATTGAACGTACTATGAACCATGCAAACAAAATTGAGGTAACACTTTAATTTTCAGTTTTCAAATACTATCTTCGTTAACATTTCTGTTGATGCCGTTGCGGTATCGTTAAAATCCCCTGTCCTTTTAAAGACCTTTCATTAAACCTGATTCTGAACCAAAACCATCGAACCGATGAAAATCTTTTGCGTAGGACGGAACTACGTTGACCATGCCAAAGAACTGGGCAATGATGTGCCGGATGAGCCTGTGATCTTTCTTAAACCGAAAAGTGCTTTTCTTCAACCGCACATGCCCTTCTATTACCCCGAATTCACGAACGAACTGCATTACGAAGCTGAACTGGTGCTGCGTGTTTCAAAAAATGGTAAGTACATACAGGAGCGCCATGCTTCTAAATACTACAATGCTTACACCGTAGGTATTGATTTTACAGCCCGTGATCTTCAAAATGAATTAAAGAAAAAAGGACTGCCCTGGGAAATTTCAAAAGCCTGGGATAATTCAGCAGCCGTGGGTAAGTTCATTGATATTAAACCCGGGATGAACCTGAACAACATCAACTTCTGTTTATATAACAATAAGGAGATGGTGCAGCAGGCAAATTCGAGCCAGATGATCTTTACATTTGATCAGATAGTGGCGTATGTATCTCAATTCTTTTCACTTAACATTGGCGACCTTATTTTTACCGGTACACCTGTTGGTGTGGGTGAATGTGTGGTGGGCGATATACTGGAAGGTTTTATTGAAGACGACAGCTTGCTTGAAGTTGAGGTTAAATAAAAACTTCAATAAAAGATATTCAAAGCCATTCTTTCAACGGAATGGCTTTTTTGTTTCAGTTCCGTTATTTTGCAACTCAATTGCTTGGCATGAGAAATCTGGAAACTTTACGGAAGGCTTATCAACTCATGTGTTATGCGCAACACATGGCAGAAACTTATGAGAACAATCGATCTGTTTGTAAATATGTTCACTCTACTTCACGTGGGCATGAAGCTATTCAGTTAGCTGCTGCATTTCAATTAACATCTGCTGATTGGGTTAGTCCATACTATCGTGATGAAAGCATGTTGCTTGGTCTTGGGTTTGATCCTTACGAATTAATGTTGCAATTACTGGCAAAAGCTGATGATCCGTTCACTGGCGGAAGAGAATATTATTCGCATCCCAACTATAGAGGCGCTGATAAAGCAAACATCATTCATCAAAGCAGTGCCACAGGTATGCAGGTAATTCCAACTACCGGTGTGGCACAGGGGCTGAAATATCTGCAGCAGATAAAATCCGAATCAGTTAAAAAAACCGGTGACGGGCAGTTGCCCGTTGTTGTTTGTTCGCTGGGCGATGCAAGTATTACCGAAGGTGAAGCAAGCGAAGCTTTTCAGTTTGCTGTATTGAAACAATTGCCCATTATTTATTTGGTGCAGGATAACAACTGGGGCATTAGCGTAAGTGCAGAAGAAGCGAGGGTAATGGATGCTTACGAATATGCCGGTGGTTTTCCGGGAATGCACCGCATCCGTTGCGATGGAAGCGATTTTGCAGAAGCATTTGAAACTATGCATCATGTGGTGGATCATGTGCGCACACATCAGCAACCTTACCTGGTGCAGGCTTATGTGCCTTTGCTCAATCATCATACAAGTGGTGTGCGTAAAGAGTTTTACAGAACTGCTGATGATCTTGAACAGCATTATAAAGATGATCCGTTTCCAAAACTGCATCAACTCTGTTTGCAGAATGGTATTACAGAAGATGAGCTGGAAACAATTCATGCATCAGCAAAAGAAAAAATAAAAACTGATTTTGAAAAAGCTGCTGCTGCTGCAGAACCCGATCCTGCGAATGTGGAGCAGCACGTATTTGTTCCAACACCTGTTACAGAAGAAAAAGGTGAGCGATCGCCGGCTGGTAAGGAAAAGATCATGATGGTGGATGCAGCTTTGTTTGCTATCCGTGAACTGATGGAACAACATCCTGAGGCATTGTTATATGGCCAGGATGTGGGAAAACGATTAGGCGGTGTGTTTCGTGAAGCTGCAACACTTGCAGAAAAGTTTGGTGATCATCGTGTATTCAATACTGCTATACAGGAAGCATACATCATTGGTTCAACAGTTGGCATGAGTGCCGTTGGTGCAAAGCCAATTGTGGAAGTGCAGTTTGCTGATTATATCTATCCCGGCTTTAATCAGCTGGTTACTGAAATATCAAAATCATCTTATCTCAGTTGTGGTAAGTATCCCGTGCAAACATTGATACGTGTGCCTATTGGTGCTTATGGTGGCGGTGGTCCTTATCATAGCGGCAGTGTGGAATCAACATTGCTGAGTATTAAAGGCATTAAAATTGTTTATCCTTCCAATGCAGCTGATATGAAGGGATTGATGAAAGCTGCTTTTTATGATCCTAACCCGGTGGTGATGCTGGAGCATAAAGGTTTGTACTGGAGCAAAGTGCCGGGAACGGAAGATGCAAAAACAGCTGAGCCATCAGCTGACTATATTATTCCATTAGGGAAAGGAAGAATTGCATTAACTGCTGATGATGAGTTGATTGATGAAGGGGAGAGTTGCTGCATCATTACTTATGGTATGGGTGTTTACTGGGCTATGGCTGCAGCAAAACAATTTGATGGAGCAGTGGAAGTGATTGATCTGCGGACACTTTATCCGCTTGATGAAGAATTGATTTTTGCAACAGTTAAGCGACATGGAAAATGTTTGGTACTTACCGAAGAACAACAGAATAATTCTTTTGCCGAAGCATTGGCATACCGTATTACTTATCATTGTTTTCAATGGCTTGATGCACCGGTAGAAGTATTGGGGGCATTAAACCTTCCTGCGGTGCCCATGAACATGGAACTTGAAGCGGCCATGCTGCCCAATGCGGAGAAAGTAAGAGAAAGATTGTGGAAGCTTTTTCGATCATGACAACAAAAAATTAATATACGGTCATTTTATACGTCGTAAAAAGTTCTCAACTTTAGAAAAACAATTGTTATGAACTGGCCGGTACTGATTGTTGTTGGTATTTTGTTGCTTGGTTTAATTGCATTTCTTATCCGCCGCAATGTAAAAGACGAAAAGCAGTTTGAACAGCAGGCAAACGAGGATTACCACAAGTCAAAAAATGAAGAAGGCGATGCGCAGGGCGATGATATAACACATTGAGTGTTTATTTCAACACATCATTGTTTGTTCCTTTCATGTTGATAGATTGCATACATGCAACCAGCCACTCTTTTTCTGTTCACTTCAATACAGCTTGTTTGAAGAATAAAGATCATCAGAATAAAAGCCCTCTTTATTTAGAGGGCTTTTATTATACAATATCTGTTGCTGCCGCTTATGTTCGTTTAATATAAACTGTTCTCACAGTACGCAAGCCATTCACATTTACAATTTCAAGATCAAGACGAATGACGGTGTTAACTGCAGGTGCTGCCGGTACAGTGTAGGGTACAAGTAATGTATCAACACCTTTTAAGGCAGAAAATGCAGCTGCATACGGAATGGTTGATACCAGTGTTTTTGTACCGGCCCCAATTGTATTATACAACTGTGTTTCTTTTACAGGACTTTCGGAGAAGAAGGTTACTTCTGCTTTTATATTTGCTCCTGCAGGATACGATGTAGCAGAGGCGGAAGCAGTAGCGATTGCTTTTGGGGGCGTAAATGCATAATCGAGTACTGCGTTGTTTGAAACAGGTGCATAGCCCACATTTGTCGGGCTTGTATTATCCCGTAAAAAGTCCTTGCTTTTTTCGCAGGCAGAAAAAACAGTTGCGAAAAGAAGTAGTGATAAAAATTTATTCTGATTCATTGTATAGAATATAAGTTGTGATAAATATGGTTTATTGGTCCCACCAGACCTTGTCTGTCATTGGTTTGATTGCGGCCTGTGCTTTTGGATTCCTGTTTGTTTCATCCAAAGGATACATGGCTCTGCGTATTTGTTGCCCTCCCATATCTGCATTCTGATTAAGTGGCAGTGCAATGCCTCTGTAAAGATTTGGATTGTAATCATACCTGCGCATATCCGTCCATGCTTCAGGGTTCAGGAATAGCACTACATGCTTTTCCCGCAGGATGTGTTCCAGTGTCAGATTAGCAGCTCCAACATCTACCTGTGCATGCGTACTGTAAGTAGCAGGCAATCCAAGTTTCGTTAAATGCGCTTGTATTCCTGCTTTGTACGCATCGTAAGCAGCTTGTGTAGTACCTACTGAAGAAGCTGTTCCTCCATTTGCAAGAAATCTTGCTTCTGCTTCAATCAGTTTTTGTTCAGCATAAGAACCAATCACCAAAGGAGATATACGTTGTGCATAGAAGGTTGCTTCGGTTAGGTTTGTATTGTTGATGTTATTGTTGCCACCACCGTTTGTAAGACCGATATAAGTAGGATTGCTTCCGCTTTTCACTACCAGTTTATCAATACGTGGATCAAACAAACCGGGATATGTAATGCCTGTTGTAACATTTACAAAAC
>JAACZX010000180.1 GCA_009996555.1 Chitinophagaceae bacterium
TGAAAAGAAATTTGAATTACCTACCAAACTCACCAACGATGCCAATGCTGCAGCAATGGGCGAGATGATGTATGGTGTGGCAAAAGGCTTGAAACACTTCATTACTATTACACTTGGTACTGGTGTTGGCAGTGGAATTGTTATTGACGGAAAAATAGTAGTTGGGCATGATGGCTTTGCCGGCGAATTGGGCCACGTAATTGTAAAGCCCGGAGGCCGCTTACACAAAGGAACCGGCATGCGTGGTTCATTAGAATCTTATGCTTCGGCAACAGGTGTGCGGGAAACAGCCATTGAGTTTCTGACCAATGAGCCAGACACTGCAAGCCTGTTACGCAATTACTCCATTGATGATCTTACAAGCGAAACCGTTTATAACTGTGCCATTCAGGGAGACGTGATTGCTAACAAAATATTTGAATTTACAGGCGAAGTTTTAGGGGAAGCATTGGCAAACTTTGTGATGTTTTCATCGCCTGAAGCCATTGTATTGTTTGGTGGTTTAACCAAAGCCGGCGATTTAATTCTGAAGCCAACCGTGCAGGCAATGGAAGCAAACCTGTTGCCCATTTTCAGGAATAAAGTAAAAGTGATCTTCAGCGATCTGAAAGAAGCAGACGCTGCTATTCTTGGCGCAAGTGCACTTGTGTGGGAAAGTGATCATTAAAAAAAAGGCATTCTTTGTTTATAGACAAAAGACGGCAGCTGTTGCCGTCTTTTTTTTATCTTTATTGCATGGCACAGCCTGCAGTTAAATATTATTCACAAGAAGAATATCTTGCTTTCGAACGGGAAAGCCCTGAAAAGCATGAATATTATCGTGGTGAGATTTTTAATATGAGCGGTGCTTCTTACGAGCACAATCTGATTGAAGATAACATCCGTGGAGACCTACACAGTTTTCTTAAAGGTAAAAACGGCCGTTCCCTTGGCAGTAACCTGCGTGTACATGTAAAAGAAAATACACTTTATACTTACCCGGATGTTTTGATCGTATGTGGAGAACCGGAATTCCTGGATGATACATTCGATACATTATTGAACCCTTCTGTTTTGTTTGAGATATTATCGCCTTCAACAGCGAATTATGATAAAGGTGTAAAATTCGAATTATACAGAGATATTGAAAGCCTTCAGGAATACGTACTTGTTAATTCGACGAAAAATCATGTTGAACTCTACCAACGTGGCACAGACAGATCCTGGATTCTGACCGAATACAAATCAGAAGAAGATACGTTCGATTTAAAAACGATCAATAAGAAAATGATGCTTAAAGAAATTTACGAAGGAGTAACTTTTAGCTAAACAATATATTAACTTCTATTCCCAACCCCGGCTTATCACTCACTCCTACTTTTCCATAATCGTAAGTAATTCCTGTTGCCACATCTTCTGCCAGCAACAACGGGCCATCCATATCAACATAATCAACCAATGGAGCAAGATGAGCAATAGCTGCCGAACCGATAGTTGATTCATTCATACAGCCAATCATCACTTTCATCTCCAGTTCTCTTGCCTTATCGATCATTCGTCGTGCAGGTGTAATTCCGCTGCACTTTGTAAGCTTGATATTGATACCATGAAAATGACCCTTGCATTTTTCTACATCCTGTTCATATACACAACTTTCATCAGCAATTAAAGGAAGCGGCGATTCATTGTACAGCACCTTCATCCCTTCCCAATTATCTTTTGCAAGCGGTTGTTCAACCAGTTCAACACCAAGTTCTTTCAGCACAGGAATTTTCTGTTGCGCTTCTTCCAATGTCCAGCCTGCATTGGCATCTACACGAAAAACAGCATCGGTATGTTTGCGTAATGCTTCCACTAACTCAATATCACCAGGTACACCAACTTTTATTTTATAAATGGGCCATGGCTTTTCCTGCATCTTCTCAACCATTTTTTCTACTGTATCAATACCAATGGTGTAATCACACACCGGCGCTTTTCTGAAATCAAGATTCCATAATTGATAAAGTGGCATATTACGCAGCTGACCATACATATCCCAGCTGGCAATATCCAAAGCACAAACAAGAAAATGATTTTGTGGAAACAGGTGATGCAGATAATGCCAGTAACGTTCAGGATCGGTGTATGCAAATTTCTCTACAAACATCTTCTTCCGTTCCAGGTCTTCAGCCATTTTATCAACCGGAATATTATAATAAGCAATCGCAGGTGCTTCACCATAACCTTTACGACCAAGATACTCTAACTCCACCATCAAGGCAGGTTGATGGGTTTTCGTTCCTTTTGAAATAGTAAACGGATAACGGAACGGTAATTCTGTTTTTGTATAGCGGACTTTTAAAGGCATGTTTTTACAAGCTTATTGAATAATAAAGCGCAAGATACAAGGAAGACGAAAACCCTTTACGAAAAACAAGGCACAAGTATGAAAATCCAATTCCCAAAAAACAATAGACCATAAGCAACGGGCAAACGAAACAAGAAACTCTCTCTACCCTCTTCCGCTTGCAACGATCATCTCCTTCAACTCTCCATTGAACTGTTCTTCCTTCATCAATTGTTCAAATGAAAGATGCATGCGATAGCGCCAGTAATGTTTGGGATTAGCAGGCACATTGATCCTTTCTTCATTTGGATTTTCACGACGCAGCACTGCATTCATACCCAGCAATTCCTGTATTTGAAAAATGCTCCACATTGCAGGCGAATACAAATGCTGTTTGATGATGCTGGTAACGATCCATGGTTCGCAGTAATAAGGCGCTTCGCCTGTTTGTCCCAGCTCATGCGTATAAAACTTTTGTGTTTGTGTGCGATTCTCTTCCCACCAACCCCTGATGGTGCTCATATCATGTGTGCTGGGTGTTACCACGCTCATATAAGGCGCATCTTTGGGATGAAAGAATTGCCGTGCTGAGTCTTTTGGCATACGCTGAATTTCAAGACTGAGCATACCCAGTTGTTTCATTACATCGGGCACACATTCAGGCACCATACCAAGATCTTCGCCACACACAAGCATATTGGTTGAACGTTTGAGGTATGGCAGTTTGGCCATTGCTTCTTTGCGCCAGAAATCATCCTGCCGGCGATAGAAATAATTCACATACAGATCATCCAGCTTTCTCCGTTTCTCTTCATCAAGAAAACGGAACGACGAAGTAGAACCCATACTGATGCGGAAATGAAACTGTTGCGACTGACTTCCTTCCACTTCAAACAAAATAACATTGCTGATGCAGTCATACAATCCATGCTTGATGCGATCATTCACATCATTCTCTTCCTGTTTTGCAAAGTGTGCTTCTACTTTCCGTTGGGTGTTAAACTCATCTTTTAAAGCAAACTGTCCGTCGCCAATATGATCAAGATATGGTTTGAGTATTTCTGTATCACCATGCATTAACTCACGCAACACATCATCGTTAATAAATGGTTTGCAATAACGTTGATAATCGAACCACAAACCGCTCTTTCCAAACTCATTGATATGAACAGGTAAGGCCGGAACAAAATACCCAAGGATGCCTTCTACTGCGTGCATGGGAATACTCCAGATGCGGAAGAAACCAAGAATATGATCAATACGGAATGCATCAAAATAATTGCTCATCTGCTCAAAGCGCTGGCGCCACCATTTAAAATCATTCTCTGCCATGCGCTGCCAGTTGTAAGTAGGAAATCCCCAGTTTTGTCCTTTCACTGCAAAATCATCAGGAGGTGCGCCGGCCTGCATACTCATGTTATACAGCTCAGGTTCCATCCATGCATCGCAACTGTTACGGTAAATACCAATGGGAATATCGCCTTTTACGATGATGCCGTTTGCATGTGCATAGTTTGTTGCATCAAGCAATTGCAGATGCAAATGAAATTGTATGAAATAATAGATCGCTACTTCATCATAATGTTTTTGTGATGGCGCAACAAACTGCTGAATGCTGTGCTCATCATAAACGCTATGTGCTTTCCACAGTGAAAAATCGGGTGTTTTGTATTTATCACGCAGGTAGCTGAAAGCTGCATACGGTACTAACCAATGGCGGTTCAGTTCAAAAAACTCAAAGAAAGCAGCATCTTCATGCATCGCCTTCTTTTGTTCGTGATACAATTCTTTAGCAGCCGCCCACTTTGCTTTCATCACTGCTTCATAATCTACTTCGGGCAATGCATTGAATTCGGCCTGTTTCTTTTTGAGTGATTTGATAACGGGGTGCGAAGCCTTGCCTGCTGTTGTTTCAAGATTAAGAAATACCGGATGTAACGCAAATGCAGAAATAGCTGCATAAGGATAAGAGTCCTGCCAGTTATGATTTGCAGTTGTATCATTCACGGGCAGTATCTGTATGAGCTTCATGCCTGCATTCTTCGCCCAATCAACCAGCGCTTTAATATCAGTAAACTCACCAACACCAAAACTTTTTTCGGTACGCAAACTGAATACGGGTATGGCTACACCTGCCGCTTTCCATGTATCATTTGGTAACTGTGCAAACCCATCATGCAGGATCGTTATTTTCTTTCGCCCGTAACTATCGTACAGTATGCGGTTATTGCCTGCTTCAAACGCTGCAAAGTTCTTTTCCTTTATATTGAATACTCCATACTTATAAGCCACAGGAAAACTTTCTGCAGAAAGATCAATTCTTGCTGTCCACCAATCGCCTTCGCATTGCATCAATACAGGCTCTTCTTTACTCCATTTCTTTAATGTAAGATTACTTCCTGCAATACACATTACCTCATCAGCCTTCAGCAGTGGAGCCTTTACTTTAAATATATGGGTGATATTTTTGTATGATCTTGTTTTTGCTTCTTTACATTTTGGCAGTAGCACTTCTTTAAATGGCTGCGTAAAAAATGTATTTTCAAATTCGCCGGCATGGTTCCAGGTATCAATGAGTGTTAATTCATCAACCTGCAGTTTCATAAACTCCACAGAGCGGTCGTTACCCCACTCCTGCACATCTTCACCATTTTCGTTTTTGAGAATATAGCTGTATTGCAGATCGTTTTCAAAGTCTTTGCCCAGCTCAACAGATACTGTCCAGAATTCATCTGTAAGGTATTGCATGGGTAATGCAGCGGCAAGATCGTTATTCCCTAAAGCATCGCAGTTTCCGGTTATAGACAAGCTCTGTCCATACTGCGTAAAAAAACGCAGATAGAATTGAATCTTCATAATCAACAATTGGCCGACAAAATACTGAAAATCTGAGGTTAGTGCCCTTTCCGGGAAATAAAAAACCGGGATGTTTTACAACATTTCCGGCTGCAAAGGTTTGCGGAAAAGTAAAAGTCCTCATGCTGCTTCAAACTGAGCGGGTAACCACATCCTGAACATCACAAAATGGTTAGCAGTATGGCAAAACAGGCAACCATCCTTTAATGCTATGGCATAAAAAAACCAGCAACACATTTCGTGTTGCTGGTTAAGTGCGGAGAGAGAGGGATTCGAAC
>JAACZX010000464.1 GCA_009996555.1 Chitinophagaceae bacterium
TCAAACCTATGGCCAGAGGCTTTGAAAAGGCGAATTAATGAGGGGACGGCATCTTGTATTCATGTACCCTTTAAAAAAGAACCACTGAAAGACGCAATTTCCCAATTTAAACAAGACAATAAACCTAAAGGTGGCGGCTTAGGAGTCTATTCCAAAGAAGCATACAGAGAATTTGGTATAACAATCCCTTAAAAAATGGAAAAAAGTAATCTTAAATCCCGGATTTGACAATCAAAAGTATTAGCTATGTACAAACATCAGCAGGAGATCCATCTGACATCTAATTTTAAATTTTAGTTCATAACTTCAACGCAAGTTTTGAATTGTGCATTAAGCAAGAAGCTCAGATTAATTAAAGCAACAATATGAGAGATGATAAATCTATACAAGATGAAATTTATACAAAACTCTACAAGAGAGATGTAGATTATTCATTGAACATTTTTTTATGCGGGGCTGACACAACAAAAAAGGATACAATAAGAGATTTATTAAATACTGAATTTAAAAAAGATGCAAAGTTCAACGCTGTATATCCCGAATTTATTTTTTCAAGTCTTTATGGAAAAGGAGGCAGTAACCTTTTAGAGCTTGAAGATGAATTAGCCAATTACGTCGATGTAATTATTTTACCATTAGAAGGTATCGGAACTTTCTGTGAGTTAGGAGCTTTTGCAGTAAATAAAAGCCTCCTTCCTAAAATCATTGCCATAAACAATCTTAAATATAAGAGTAATAAAAGCTTCATTAATTTAGGTCCAATTGATTTAATAAAATCCAACAACCCTAACAACCTGATTTTTTATACTGAAAAAAGGGAGAAGGAAATCGTAAACAAAGTAGTTGAAAGGGTACGCCTAAAAAAATATGAGAAGAGGTTATCCTACGATTTAGAAAACATTTTTAACCTTTCCAGATATATCCTGTACTTGATTGCAATTTTTCAACCAGTTAGCAAAGACGAAATTGCAAAACTCATAAAATTATTTGATAAAGGAGCTGTTAAAACCAAGTATATAGATTCTGCTTTACAAATATTAACACAAAAAAATCGCATTGAATTAGACATAGATACAAAAATGGAAAACATATTTTCTTTGAGCGAGGATGGACACAAGTACGTTTATGAGGAGTTAATAACTAAGCTCAAAGTAAAAAAAGATTTCACTACCATAAGAAGCATAATAATTAACGATAGGCATAAATTAAAAAAAAGATACTTGAGCAAGGATAAAGAACTTTTAGTATAAGGAAAACCATTAATAGTTTGTTGCTTCGACAAGCTGGTTTAAGCTGACATTTTTACGATAATTTAAAAGGTAAAATTTTCGCAAATTTCACCTTTCAACTTATCTAAGTAAAAGTTTTTTTCCTTGCTCATTTTTAAATTCAAATGAAAAAATTTGAGCAGTTTGCTAAAGAGATTGGCTTTAATCAGCAAGTTTTAGACAATTATGTAACATTTGCCGATGCACATTATAATACGTTTTACATTACAAAAAAGAAAAAATCTAAAAAGCGAAAAATAGATTATCCATCAAAAGAATTAAAAGCAATTCAAAGGTGGATTTTAGCCAACTATTTAAACTCGCTTCCTGTAAGCGCAAGAGCTAACGGATTCATTCAAGGAAGGGGGATAAAACGTAACGCTCAATATCATTTAAAAAAATCTTTCCTTTTAATCGTTGATGTTAAAGATTTTTTTCCAAGTATTTCTCAAAAAAAAATTTACCAATCACTACAAAAATATTTTAAGGACAAGGAGTTTAGCTTAAAACTATCGAAAGTTTGTACTTTTAAAAGATTTTTACCCCAAGGGGCCCCAACTTCTCCAATGCTTTCTAACATTGTCTTTAAGGATCTTGACGACAAAATCGCAAAATATTGTAATTCCAAACTAGTAGTTTACTCTCGATATGCAGACGATTTGGTTTTTTCATGCGATACAAGAAGCACTTTGACAGATATATACCTCTATGTTAGAACCATATTAACACAAAATGACTTTAAAATAAATGAATCGAAAACGAAGTTTTTATCTGGCCGAGGAAGAATTGTTATTACTGGCATAAATATCAATGAAGGTAAACTTACCGTAAGGAAAGAAATAAAAAGAAACCTTAGAAGCAATATCTATAACCTCATTATTAAAAAGGACAAAACGATAAAAATAAACTCAGTTTTGGGGTATCTCTCATTCATAAAAGATATAGAACCCGAGTATTATACAAAGATTGTGGCATATATTAAACGATTAAAAGGGACATCTGCTATGTAATCCATACCTTCGTTTGTTTCTTCATGAGTCGTTGAAACTGATAAGTGCCATGCTAATAATATTGTTGTTAAGTAAGAAATGACAAATTCGAGTCTGAAGGATATTGTCTACAATCACACTGTCGTTATCAAATGCAGCGTACATGTTTTTTTAACAAGTTGCATTTATTTTTCTATTTTAGTGCTGATCAGCACTGTGAAACTGCTAACGTGAACACCGGAAAGCCAGAGCTAACTAAGCTCCATGCAATACCCCGGAATAATTTTATTGCTGCGCAGGATTGTACTACTAATTGAAAATGTATAACAGTAAATAATTTATAGTCAATTACACTGTTGTTTGTGCTGCTGCTTATAGTTGCATAAATATTAGTGTTGTGCGTAATAAAAAACAGACTCTTATGAAGCTAAAATCCTTGGCATTAAATAACTTTCGTGGCTACAGTAAAGAGACTAAGATTGACTTCGAAAATCTGACAACTATCATAGGGAAAAATGATATTGGCAAATCAACTCTTCTTGAAGCATTGGAAATATTCTTTAATAATCAAACTGTAGTAATCGAACCTGTAGACAAAAACATTCATTCATCTAATGGTTCTGTAGAGATTTCATGTGAGTTTGCAGATTTGCCAGACCAAATTTCAATAGATAGTTCATCTACTACGACACTCAAAGAAGAATATCTACTATCGTCAGACGAAACATTAGTAATAAAGAAGGTTTTTGATTGCAGCAAAAAAACACCGACAGTTGACATTTATATAGTTGCCGACCATCCAACTAATTCAGAAGTTTCAAATCTACTTGAACTAAAAGAAAAGGAACTTCAATCAATAATTAAATCAAAGAGCCTTGATTCAAAATTGAAAGGAAATCCTGAAATGCGAAAGGCAATTTGGTCTTCCATATCTGATTTGGAAATCAAAAAAGTTGAAATCCCAATTTCTAAACCCAAAGAGGACGCTAAACGTATTTGGGAGCAAATCGAAATGTACTTACCAATATTTGCATTATTTCAAAGCGATAGAAATAGTAGCGACACCGATAACGAAGTACAAGACCCAATGAAATCAGCCATAGCTACTGCCTTAGCTGAAGTACAAGAAGATATCGATAGGATTCAAAAAAAGGTAAAAGAAAAAGCGGAGGAAATTGCTAACAACACTCATAAAGCACTTGAAACTATTGATAAAAATCTTGCAAACAAGCTGGAACCTAAATTTACGCCACCTACACAGGCAAAATGGAATGGCTTATTTTCCATTAAAATGGACACTGATGATGGCATCCCATTAAATAAAAGAGGAAGTGGTGTAAGAAGAATGATACTTGTAAGCTTCTTCAAGGCAGAGGCAGAACGAAGGCTTAAAACATCATCCAAGAAAAGTATCATATATGGTTTAGAGGAACCAGAAACAGCACAACATCCAAATAATCAAAAAATTTTAATTGAGTCTTTTAAATCTCTGGCAAATGAAACAGGTTGTCAAATAATTTTGACAACTCATAGTCCTGGTCTTGCATCTGAATTACCCATTGAAAGTTTGCGATTTGTAACCAAAAGTGCACAAGGTGAAGTTGAAATTGAAAAAGGGAAGGATATTTTTCCTAAGGTCTCAGAAGCGTTAGGTGTAACGCCTGACAGTAGAGTAAAAGTACTGATATGTTTAGAAGGCCCAACGGATGTTGACGCAATCAAATGTTTAAGTAAAGCACTTAAAATAAAATATCCAGAATTACCTGATTTGTCAACAGACGATAGAATAGCTTACGTTTTAATGGGAGGTTCAACATTGAAACATTGGGTCAATAATAATTATTTAAGAGGTCTAGGCAGGCCGGAATTTCATCTTTATGACAATGACGTTGGCACATATCAAAATTCAATTGACGAAGTAAACCAAAGAGAAGACAACTCATGCGGGTACTTAACTTCAAAATTAGAAATAGAAAGCTATTTGCATTCGCAAGCCATTAAGTATGCCTTTGGCATTGATATTGAGACTCCTGATACTGTAAATGCAGACGGAAAAGCGGTTCCAAAAATATTTGCGGAAGCCTATTCATTAAAGGTCGGATTTGATAGCCCTATTAGGGATTCAAAGGCTAAACAGTTTCTTGCTGAAAGAGCATTTCCAGCAATGACAGCAGAAATGATTGAAGAAAGAGACACCATATTTGAAGTAAAAGGATGGTTTGAAAAAATAAATGAGTTATTACAATAATGTACGAGCGCCCAACCCCATTTAGTCCAAGTATGTTGGGTCTATAACATTCAAACTGCTGGCGCAAGAGTTGTGCTGAAGCAACGAGCGTTGATTTCTTGTGCCTGAGTTTAGTAATTTCCTGTGGTTACTAATTTAACCCCAACATCCTATTCCAAAATAAGTAACGGTGAGGTACAGGTCGGGAGACCTGCACCAGTAGAAGCCGTTTTGCGAAAGCGGGGGTTTCGTGCTTCTATGAAAGTGAAGTACAAGATAGCCCGGATTCCATTCTAGCTGAACTCGGTATTTTGTAAACCCAGCAACAGCCATACAAGTATAACAGGTGGTGGTGATGCGGTGCTTTAGGAAGGTGAAAAGGGTAAGTGCTGTATGATGGTTGTATGCTTACGGGGGGCTGTTGCAGGAGACGACGGAGGGGCGAATTGGGTTTACTGTTTTATTGACATTTTGCTATAAAAAGGAGGTTGTGGCGAATGCTGGTGAGCTTTGGCGGATGAGAGAGTTTAAAGGACTGAGTAGTATTTCGTTTTTATTTAAAAGTTCAACAAAATGGGGTTTCCTGCAACTTTTTAAATTTTTTAGTATTTTGTTACAATTATTAGTATTTTTTTAAACCTGAGCAAATATTTGGGAATATGGTTATCCTGGAACTATATTTGTTCTTAACTTATAAGTTAAGTTGAAAGTTTACTTTGAAACAATTGAGGAGTTGTGCAGCAGTAAAGTAGACATCTATACCGTACAAATAGGTGATAATGAATTATTTGAGTTTGAAAAGTACTATCAAAAAGAATTTCCTGAGCACCGTGAGGAGAGGGATTTTATTGATGCCAAGCTTGAAGAAATAAAAGAAAGAGGTGCGTTACAGCATTATTTTCGCTTTGAAGAAAATGCGGTTGCTATGCCAAATGCAGTGCCACAGGAAATTGTGGAATTAAACAGGGACGATCAAGGTATACGATTATACGGCATACGGCTTAGCAGCAATGTATTGATCCTTTTAAATGGAGATATTAAAACAAACCAAAATCCCAGGGAATGCCCCAATGTCCGCAACCACTTCTTATTTGCCAACAGATTAGCTGTTTATTTAACGAATTATATACAGGAAGAGCGAATTGACATTGTTCATTCGAAGCAATGTTTTTCGGGTTTAGAAATTGAAATATGAAGCTTAAAAATTATAAAGAACGTATACAGGCTATCCCTGAAGATGTGCGAAGGGATGCTAAACGCAGTATGGATATACTGGATCGTATCCAGGAATTATTGCATGAAAAATTTGATGGTAAGCAAAAACTGCTGGCTGAAAGAATGGGTAAGACAGAGGCAGAAGTTTCAAAATGGATCAATGGTAACCACAATTTTACCATGAGGACCATTGCCAAACTGGAAGCTGCATTTGGTGCTGATATCCTGGCAGTATGTACCAATAAGCATGAAGGAACATTTGAACAGGTGGCACTACAGTATAACCCGGTGCATAAATCAATGCAGGTATCGGCAAGTGGTCTTGAAGAAGTATCAAGCGATTACGAACGTGTTGCATTTTCGTCTACTATATTGTCGGGAACACATGAAACAACAGTATCATGAGCGAAGAGAAAAAATTTAATGTTGATCTATTACGCATTGAGAATATTCTTATTAAAAGTGCAGGGATTGAAAACCCTGATAACATATTAGCTTTTGACAGCCAGACAATATTTGATATTAACATTACTCTTTCTCCCGGCATAAATGTTGAACACAAGAAGCTAATGCTCATATTTAATTGTGTGGTAACTGCAGAAACTGCCGGAACAAAAACAAAAGCTTCCTGTAAGTTTGAAATAGCTTATTTCTTTCAGGTCGAAAATCTTAACAACTTAATACAAGCAGGGAAAACAATAGAAGTAGATGATGACTTAGCCATCAGTGTTGCTAATATTGCTTATTCAACTTCAAGAGGAATTATATTCACACGTTGCCAGGGAACCATTTTCAGCAAATTGATTATTCCTGTTGCTTCTAATGATGAGTTGTTGACGTTGATACGATAATTGGCAAAGAATTAAATATCTCTTTTTTTCTGTGGGCTCATGGTACGGCCCTCCCCATCTAGTCCAACCATTTCGTCGGCCCGGGTCTGGCCTTGCCGACCCCGGGAGTTAAGATCAACGTTATTTCTCAGAAACGTCTCCAGCACAGGACGTTTCGTAACAGAATAGCCCGGCTCCAATTCCAGCCGAACCAGGTATTTTTTTAACCCAGCAAAATCAATACAGGTATAACAGGTGGCGGAGGTGCAGTGCTTAACGTTCATGAAAAGATCAACTGATGTATGATGGTTAGGTGATGGCGGGGGCGATTGCAGAAGACCCCGGAAGACGAAGGGTGTGCTTTACGAGTCGGTGGGCCACCCATGAAGAAAAGCGGGTGACTCACCGTGTGGGCTGCGGGGTTTTTCTCAGAAATGTCTTCCGCAGAGGGACGTTTCGCTATCATGTTGAAGTGGAATTACGCCACGTCCCCTGCGGGAGACGTGGCTACGAATAAGAGGTATACCGATAATTAGTATCAATTATGGCAAAATCAAAAAAGAAACAACAGTTTATAGCTGGAGGTTTTGTTGAAATTAGCGTTAGTAACCAGCGGAAAGTATTTGGTAGACTTCTTCCATTGTTTCAAGTAGCAGTTTATGATTGTGTAGTGGAGCAGTATACTCCATTTAGTGAAAAAGAGATAATAAAGAAACCTGTGTTGTTCTATGTTGGAGTCTATCGTGGAATTGTCACAAGTGAAAAAATCAGCATTGTTGGATTTAAAGAGCTAACGAATGAAGAACTTACAAGAATTCCTCCAGTCTTTCATCAGTCTGAACCAAACATCGAAAAGTGTTATTTGATTTATTATGACGGGCGAGAAGAAAGGACAACGCCTGAAAAATGTATAGGACTTGAACGAGCATCAGCATATAGTGACGATAACATAATTCAAAGAGTCGAGGATTTTTATTCAGGCAGGAAGAATTTTTTTGTAGAAATGACTAAAGTTATTCTTGACAGGTCTGATCCGAGGTATATGAACCCAAAAGTAAGATGGTCATTTGCGGAAGAAAAGTTTTACCGAGTATGATAATGGTAGAAAATAGGACAAAAAATTATATCTATCTCTCAATGGGGCCGGGGTCTGGTTTCAGCTGCCTGTCAAAGACACCAGGTGAAGTGTGTTGGCAGTAATGCAAAAGTAACACTCAAATAATTTATGCAGATACTCGATTGGGGACAAGTGACACCTGAGTCAGCAAACTTGAGCACAAACACTTTTGTGTATGTCTATAACCACGATCTAACGTCAATGGAAAAGGTTGACAGGACAATTCGATTTATTATTGGCAGGCTTTTTTTCTATGACAATCATTTACCAAAAGATCCAATCCATAAAATAAAAAAATTGACATTCGTGGACAGCAAATTGGAAATGAAACGTGCGACCTTATTTATCAAGAACTCAAGCTGAAATATTCAAGACCTGATGCTTTGGAAATTGAATTCGTAAAATAATTACTATGGCATTTAACATTATAGCGGAGGCTGATAAAAATCTGGACTATCAAAAACTTTATAAGCAAGTGTATTCAGAAGATTTGAATTTTGACTTTATTCCAATGCCAGGATTGGGACTTAATGGAGGCGATGCGATTGGAATTTGTATTCCGTTAAATAAAGCAAGTGAAGAAACATGGGCACAATTAAAACCAGTTTTAAAGAAATTGAAATCTCATTTTAATTGTGACGTTTATGATTTGTATGGTGGACAGAAACTCGGCCTTTTTAATATTGACACTTTTAAAAAGAACTTACTAGCAAGGTGACCTGCACTAACATGAACTGTATAAAAAACAAAAATCCTGACTCTATAGTGTGGCCTTAGCCGACCCTGGTATTTTTTCTTCCGCGGCCCGGGGTCCATTGCATGAGACCCCGGGCAAACAAACTCACCGTGAGGGAAGGTGTTTTTTGTACTTGTGTTCTGTTATCGTTCAGCCCGCTGCAGCGTGCCGACCGGGATGGTTCACGGATTTACACAGCGTTTTTTTTGTGGGGTGCGGGAGTTTCTTGCCGGGCATCGTTTGAGACGAAATGAGTTGGAATACTATAGATCCCGGGGTCTCACGCAGTGGACCCCGGGCGGACGAAAAGACGGAGAATACTGATTGCTTACGCCTAACACATCACTCACAAAAGCATGGCTTTTGAACAACGCCCAAACAAAATATCTTTATCAACTACAGAACGCAAATGAGGTAGCGTGCCGACCGGGTGTGGGTGAAGAGTGGCAGATGGTTTCAGAAGGCGGACAGACCGGCGGAGCCGGGCCGACCGTGGCTCGTGCATGAATGGTTTGCTGAATGACTAGTTACCTTTTTTTCTCAGAAACGTCTTCCGCAGAGACGTTTTGTAACAAGATAGCCTGCTCCAATTATAGCTGATCTCTTTATTTTCAAAACTACCAACAGATATACAGGTTTAACAGGTGGCGATGATGCAGTGCTTTAGGTTCGTGAAAAGATTAACTGATGTATGACGGTTAGGTGATGGCGGGGGCTATTGCGTGAGACTGCGGGGGACGAGGGGTTTACGCTTATAATTTGGTTGCAGATTGTATAAGCTCAGCCGGGCAAACAGCAGCTAACCCGGTGAATGTTGCTTGTGAGAGGAAAGGTAAGTAAGGTTGATCTTTGCCGGAAGCTTTGCATGGTATGAAAGAATGTTGACTATCATTGCCTTTCAATTCCGGAGTTTATTGCAGAAGATGCGGATGTACAGGGTTGAGGAAAAACTGCAGATCAGCAACCGGGCGCATGTGATCTATTAACGTCATACAAAATCATCTTCATTATGAAACTGCTGCTTTCCATTTTATCGGTTTTTGTTTTTGTTTCATCAAATGGGCAGGAAGTGAGCCTGGTTGAAAAAAAGGCGTACGTATTGCCCGATAGTGTGGTTCAAAAAATAGCCAGGGATATTCCGGATATTAAAACGGTTCTTTCTTCTGTTCGTTTTTATCATATTCAATACCTCTCCGACGGACTTAAGGTAAAAGGTTACCTGGCTGTTCCTAACCAACAGGGAAGCTACCCTTGCATTATCTACAACCGTGGCGGCAACCAGGAGTTTGGCAAAATAACAGACGAGAGCTTTGTGCGGTTGCTGGGTGAGATCAGCAGTAAAGGGTATGTTGTTATTGCCAGCCAGTACAGGGGTAACGATGGTGGTGAAGGGAAGGAGGAGTTTGGCGGAAAGGATGTGCAGGATGTGCTGAATTTAATTCCGCTGCTTGCAAAAATTCCCGGGGCCGATTCGTCACGCATTGGTA
Organism: Chitinophagaceae bacterium; assembly: GCA_009996555.1. Classification (GTDB taxonomy): domain Bacteria; phylum Bacteroidota; class Bacteroidia; order Chitinophagales; family Chitinophagaceae; genus Lacibacter. Next base: position 9,870 of record JAACZX010000464.1, read on the forward strand.
TGTTTGGCTGGAGCAGAGGTGGTATGATGACGTACCTTGCCTTAACGAAAACAACCAAGATAAAAGCTGCCGTGGTTGGAAGCGGACTTACAGACTTGGTTAAAACCTTGGAAAGCAGGCCTGAGTTTGACAGTCTTGTTTATGCGCCTATAATACCCAACTATAACGCTAACAAATTGCAAGCGTTAAAAGAACGTTCTGCTGTTTACTTCGCCGATAAACTGCATAAAACTACGCCGCTGCTGATTTTGCAGGGTACTGCTGATTGGCGTGTTCCCACAGACCAGGTGTTGAACTTTGTAAGCAAGCTTTATGCAGTAAAGCACCCTTTCCGTTTTGTTTTATATGAAGGGGGACAGCATTCTCTTGCAGAGCACCGAACTGATTACATACAACAGGTGATTGCCTGGTTTGACATGTATTTGCGTGATGGAAAAAAATGGCCTGCTACAGAGCTGCATGGTAATTAAAAAATCAGAACAGACTACTACCGGGCTTGTGTGCCACAGGTGCAGTCAAGAAGTCGTTTTCTATTAACATCAGATCCTCTTTGGGTCTTATACAGCAATAGCTTTATCCGTCTTGGTAAACATCCGTTTCGATATACCCTGTAGTTAGGATAATTACTTATTCCCTCACCCTGTTCTGTTCCTGTTGTGCGCTGTTCTGGTTATGCCTTCTTGTATCGCTGATGGTTTTTCCAAAGCGCCATGCAAGTGAGACAGTAAACACACGGGTATCGTTTGCATTGCGCCAGTTGGCTTTGGTATTGGCAAGGTTGTTAATGATACCACGGTTAATTTGTGTGTACAGGATATCATTTGCAGTAGCACGAACAGTGAAAGCTGTTCCCAGTTTTTTCGACACACCCGCATTCAGTCTTCCCCGTTCCAGTAAAATAAATTGATTGGAGGTGATATTGGTTTGATAAAAACCATCGATCTGTGCACTCCATCCCCTGGTGAATGTAAAACGAAAGTTGGGTTGTATAAACCAGTAAGTGCCTTTTGTATCGAGGTAGCCGGTGTAGAAATTGGTTTGTGAATGAATATTGGTCACTTCGGTATAGTAACCAAAGCTCAACCATTTTTTAATGGGCAGATCGCCTTGCAATGATCCGCTGATGTTGGTGATTTTCCCAATATTTCCGGGGCGACTGTAATAAGTGCCGTCTTTTATTTCAATTGTTTCGTTTGTGTTGTTTAGTGTGGAACTGTAACGGAATGCAACAGTGATCTTGTTTTTATAACTGTACGACAGTTGTACGTTGTGTGTATATGCCGGTAATAAAAACGGATTGCCCACATAATAGGTGAACTTATCCAATGGTGAAATGAATGGATTGAGATCCTGGTAAAAAGGCCGGTTGATTCTTCTGCCATAATCGAGTGTGAGGATGTTGTTACCGGCGCTGTCTAATTTATAATTGAGATATGCAGTGGGGAACAAACTTGCATAGGTGCGTTTAAACGATGAATCGGGTTTTACGGCATTGCCTAACTGGCGGCCATCAGAGATCGTGTACTCTGTGCGTAAGCCTAACTGCATCGACCAGCGTTTGCCTTCATGTGAGCTGTTGATATAGGCCGCATGAATATCTTCTTTGTAAATGAAGTGATTTGTTTTGTCGTAGTCGGGTGTTGTTGTATTGTTCTTCGTTAAAAAATAATCGGCCACATTATCGGTTCTTATCTGGCTCGATTTTGCACCTGCATCAATTTTCCAACCTTTCTTCAAAGGATGTGTATAGTCTGTTTTTAACGAATAGATATCAATGGCGGCAGGCAGATCACCCGTTAAACGTTCCTGCTGCGAAAGTGTATTGTTGGGCAGGTACGTGTAATTATCAAACAGCTGTTCATTGCCTGTACTGTAACGCAGGTAGTCGGCATCCACTGAAAGTTCGGGACCGTTTTTGCGTATACGTCTTCTGAAGTTCAGGTTCACCCCGGCATTGCTGAAAGAGTTGTCCTGTGTATTGTTGGCCACAATGGTTGAATCAAGTTGAAAAGCAGTATTGATGAAACGGCTGCTGTTATCGTTATCACGCTGTCCTTTTCTTGTAACGCCGGTGAGTACAATACCGAATGTATTTTTCTCTGTTGCATAATAATCGGCACCCACTTTACCTGAAAAAGCAAGTCCTGATGATTTGATATAAGTGTGTTGTAAGAAATCGTAATTGCGGCTGCCATCGGGTTTTATGAAATGGCGGTTGATGTTGAGATCGGAAAAATTGGTTGCCTGGTTTTGTGTGAGTGTACCAAATGTATTGATCTTACCGTTGCGGTAGTTAAAGTTGAAACTGTTGTTTGATTTTGCATAGCGGCCTTGTGTATAGGCATTGTTGAGTGAGCCGTTAAAACCTTTTGCTTTTGTTCTTTTCAACCGGATATTGATGACACCGGCTCCTCCGGCTGCATCGTATTTTGCAGGCGGGTTGGTCATGAGTTCAATCTGGTCAACTGAAGAAGCAGGTAAGGAGCGCAGGTAACTTTCAAGGTCGGGACCGCTTAAGTAAGTAGGTTTATCATCAATAAAAATCACCACACCATTTTTTCCCTGCAAACTGATGACGCCGTTATTATCAACCGAAACGCCGGGTGATTTTTCCAATACTTCCAATGCTGTTGAACCCGCAGCACTGATCATCTGGTCAACATTAACAACCGTACGATCTATTTTTCTTTCTACCGGCGGGCGTTGTGCTGTAATGGTAATGCCCTGCAGATCTTTTGAAAGCGGCACAAGTTTGATGGTGCCTGTATTGATCGTATTTTTTTCTGCGGTAAGCGTAATGTTGCTGCTATCCTTTGCAAAGCCACTCATGCTGATGATCAAATGATAGCTGCCTTCTTTCATTTTCTCTAAGAGAAAACTTCCTTTATTATCTGTCAGGGCTGTTTTAACAGCTGTGTTATTTGTGGCTGATCGTACTAAAATGGTTGCGCCTTCTAAGGGCTGTTGTAATGAGTCAACAACTTTACCTGAAATGGAGCCGGTGCCGCTTTGGGCAACAGCATGGAAACAACTGAATACAAGAAACAGGAGGGCGAATACAGAACGTAGCATGATAAGGTTTCGTTAAGAACGAAAAATAATGAGAATGCGTGTATTGCGGCAGGGGAGAATGATAAGTGGCGGGAGGGAGTGCTGTTTTTTACATGAGGGGTCGTGATTGCTGACGTTCTAAAATCTTTGCGTCACTGCTCCGCTGCGTTCTTTGCGTGAAGCTCTTTATGAATGAAGGTCGGTTCGGCACAACATAGCACACAAAGCCAAGGTCCTCGCAAAGAGGTTTTAAAAACTTTGCGTCACGGCTCCGTTGCGTCCTTTGCGTGAAACTCTTTATGAATGAAGGTCGGTTCGGTACAACATAGCGCACAAAGCCAAGGTCCTCGCAAAGAGGTTTTAAAA
>JAACZX010000554.1 GCA_009996555.1 Chitinophagaceae bacterium
GGCGACAACTTTTCACCAACTCCTCTGCAATCTCAGGTAATCCGTCCTTTTTGGTGAGCGGAAATACAGCCAGTTTAATGGGTGCTATCTTGGCCGGCAGGCGTAAAACGGTCCGGGTTTCTGTTTTTCCTTCTTCAGATGTAGGCACTTCCTCCTCATGGTAAGAATTGCTTAAAACGGTAAGAAATAAACGATCCAGCCCAACCGAAGTTTCCACCACATAAGGAATATAGTTACCGTATGGTTTGCCATCAGCATTCAGATCATTATCAAAGTACTGCATTTTCTTTTTGCTGAATTCCTGGTGGCGACGCAGATCGTAATCAGTTCTTGAGTGAATACCTTCCAGCTCCTTCCAGCCAAATGGAAATTCAAATTCAATATCTACAGCGGCATTTGCGTAGTGTGCCAGTTTAATGTGGTCGTGAAAACGCAGTTTTTCGGCAGGTAATCCCAGATCTTTATGCCATTGCAAACGGGTTTCTTTCCATTTTGCATACCAATCGAGCTCTGTGCCGGGGCGAACGAAGAACTGCATTTCCATTTGTTCAAACTCCCGCATACGGAAGATGAACTGGCGGGCCACAATTTCGTTACGGAAAGCTTTACCGGTTTGTGCAATACCAAACGGTATTTTCATGCGTCCGGTCTTTTGCACATTGAGGAAGTTGACGAAAATACCTTGTGCCGTTTCCGGACGCAGGTACACAATATTATCATCCGGGTTATCGCTGCTTACTGCACCAAACTCAGTGGAAAACATGAGGTTGAACTGGCGCACATCGGTCCAGTTAGCAGTACCGCTAACCGAACATTTGATCTTATTTTCTTCAATCAGTTGTTTGATACCCGCAAAATCGTCGGCAGCTAACAACTGTTCCATTTTTGCAATGATGGCAGCCGATTCGGCATCAGAAAGCGTTTCAGTATACGCTTCAATTAAATGATCCACACGGTAGCGCTTTTTGCTGTCCTTGTTATCGATCATCGGATCGCTGAAATTATCAACGTGGCCGCTGGCTTTCCAGGTAGTGGGGTGCATGAAGATGGCAGCATCAATACCAACGATATTGTCTTGCAGCTGGGTCATGCTTTTCCACCAAAAATCACGGATATTCTTTTTCAGCTGAGCACCCAGTTGACCATAATCATATACCGCACTTAACCCATCGTAGATCTCAGATGACTGGAATATGTAGCCATATTCTTTTGAGTGGGAAATAATATTTGCAAAAAGCTTTTCGTTCGCCATGTTTCCTGTTGTTTGAAGGTGGGCAAAGATAAGCGTTTGCTGGCGCAACAAGAAGGCCGAAGAGAAAGGAAACAAAAAGCCTGTTTCATAAGGTCAATAGTTTTGCAGTTTTCATTTCCTGAAGATTGCTTATAAGATATTACCATTGCACCTTGTCCTATAAAGGTCAGGCTAAAATGAACCGTTTAGCTTTAGTTATTAAAGTAGTATTCTGCCCCAAAATGAGTTAAAATTGAATAACACTAATAGCACAGTAGTAATTCAAACCCTTTCGGGTTGGCTATTAGAGAAGATACTTCTCATCAAATGCAATATCAAATTCTTTCAAGAGTCGTTTGTACTCATCAAAGTAATTTTCATTTTTATGGTGCTCTTTCTGGTTTTTGATATAATCAATCACCCGGTCTTTATCTTTTTGTGAATAGGTAAAGGCTCCGTAACCATCCTGCCAACTATCAAACGTTGTAAACTTTCCCGATTGCTTCATCCACAGACTGCTTGCTACTTTAATATCTTTTACAAAATCACTTAATGCTACGGTTGGATGCAGATCCGAAAAAATATGAATATGGTCAGGCATACTGTTAATGCGATACAACTTGCATTTGTTTTTATCAATAATACCCCAAATGTATTTGTATAATTCCTGCTCGTGTCTTTCGTTAATTGTTGGCTGACGATGCCTGGTTGCGAAGACAATTTGATAATAAATTTGGCGGTAGGTGCTCATGATTGCTTGATTTAATATTATTTGTTCAACCCCATTCGGGGTTATTTTCGCTATTCAATATTGCTATTCAAATTGAAGCCCTTCGGGCTTGAAAACGAAACTCCTGGTTCTTTATTCAATATTGTCTGCATCTGTCGAACACATTCCTAAAGGCTATTCAAATTGAAGCCCTTCGGGCTTCAACAACCAAATATTCAGTGTCTGATTGCTTACCTTCTATCCGTAAAATAGTATCAACTTGTTACAATCGCAAACCAACTGAAACCCTGAAAGGGTTAAAGAAACCCTTCGGGTTTCAACAACCAAATATTCAGTGTCTGATTGCTTACCTTCTATCCGTAAAATAGTATCAACTTGTTACAATCGCAAACCAACTGAAACCCTGAAAGGGTTAAAGAAGCCCTTCGGGTTTGAAGAACCAAATATTCAGTGTCTGATTGCTTATCTTCTATCCGTAAAATAATATCACTTGTTACAATCGCAAACCAACTGAAACCCTGAAAGGGTTAAAGTTGAATAGCAGAATGAAACAACGTAAACAACAACCCTAATGGGGTTGAATTACTATCGTGAACATATAAGCCCACCCCCGTTTGGATCGATCCCTTGATCAGAATAAATCTATTTCAACTTTTCATTTTCCTTATGCCGGTTTCCATCCCTGCTGTTTTTCTTTTCAAAATTCTTTTGCAACGCTTCCGTTAAATCAACACCTGTTTGGTTGGCCAGGCAAATAAGCACCCACAGCACATCAGCCATTTCATCACCCAACTCCTTGCCTTTGTCGCTTTCTTTAAACGATTGTTCGCCATACTTGCGCACCATTAACCTCGACAGCTCCCCCACTTCTTCCATTAAAATACCAAGGTTGGTGAGTTCATTAAAGTATCGTACACCAACGGTTTTGATCCATTCGTCAACATCAAGCTGTGCTTGTTTGATCGTTAATTCTGCTTTCATTTCATTTTCAAATTTTCAAATTCGCTAATTCTCAAATTACTCTTTATTCTTCGTATCAATTACAATCGTAACCGGTCCATCGTTCAACAACTCTACCTTCATATCGGCACCAAAAACTCCAGTCTGTATTTTTTTACCAAGTTCTTTCTCTAGTTGTGCGATCATTTTTTCATACATCGGCACAGCAAAATCGGGTTTACTTGCTTTGATGTATGATGGGCGATTTCCTTTCTTTGTAGATGCATGCAAGGTGAACTGGCTCACCAGTAAAATATCACCATCCACATCTTTTACACTCAGGTTCATCACACCATTTTCATCATCAAAAATGCGCAGGTTTACAATCTTTGCCGATAGCCATTCCATATCTTCTGTTGTATCTGCATCCTCAATGCCAACTAAAACAAGCAATCCTTTTTTAATAGCCCCGGTTATTTCTCCATCAACTTTAACAGATGCATGTGCTGTTCGCTGCAGTACCGCTCTCATAAATTCTTTATTTGGTTGTACATTCGAAAATCGAAAATACAACGCTTCGGGTTTGGTATATGATAAAAGATGTGAGCAGCGAAATTCAGTTTCAAACTGCAAGAAGTGGTGGCGCCGGTGGTCAAAATGTAAACAAGGTAGAAACAATGGTAATGGGCTACTGGCCTGTTGCAGCATCTGCATTTTTCAGCGATCTTCAAAAACAATTGCTGCTGGAAAAACTGAGCAACCGAATAAATAAAGAAGGGATGTTACTGGTAAAAAGCCAGGTGCACCGCACACAGCAAAGCAATAAAGAAGAAGTAATAAGAAAGATAAATGAACTGATTGCTGCAGCACTTACGCCCAAGAAAGCACGTATTGCCAGCAAACCTTCAAAAGCAGCAAAAGAAAAACGCATTGAGAGTAAGAAAAAACAGGGCGAACAAAAACAAAGCCGCAAAAAAGTTCGTTTATCGGACTACAGATAAATGAAGAAACGGAATACCATATTTCTTGTTCTTGTTTTTTGCATGTTTGGCAGTTGGATGATGGAAAGCTGCCGCAAGAATAAACCTGAATTAACGGCTTACGCTGTACAGATTCCATCGCATTTTCCGTCAACAGATTTTTATAACAACAACCCCATTACAAAAGAGGGTTTTGAATTAGGAAGACGTTTGTTTTATGACAACCGATTTTCTGTTGATGGTAGTATTTCCTGCGGCTCCTGTCATGAACAACGTGCTGCCTTTGGTACGTATGATCATGACCTGAGCCATGGTGTAAACGGTTCACACGGCATACGCAATGCCATGAGCTTATTCAACCTTGCCTGGCAAAATTCCTATGGGTGGGATGGCAAATACACATCACTAAATGCAGTTTACACAGCACACATTAACAGCCCGATAGAATTTGGAGAGAACATCAACAACATCATCAGCAAATTAAAAACAGACAACCGCTATACGCAACAGTTTAAACAGGTATATGGCAGTAGTGATATTAATCAGCAACGCATTTTTAATGCATTAACACAGTTTGTAAGTGCCTTCATCAGTGGCACAACCAAATATGATTCAGTAAAACAAAACCTGAAAACATTTACCGCAAGTGAACAGGCTGGTTACAATGTGTTCTTAAGCAAATGCAACAGCTGCCATGCAGAACCGCTTTTTACCGATTTCAGCTACCGCAACAATGGATTACCGTTAACTGTATTAAATGATAAAGGACGAATGAGTGTTACGGGCAGTCGTGCTGATTCACTGAAGTTCCGTGTACCATCGCTTAGAAATTTGTATAAAAGTTATCCTTTCCTGCACGATGGAAGATTTATTGGTTTTGAACAGATCTTTGATCATTACCAATCGGGTGTGCAGCAAAGCACCACCCTTGATCCATTGCTGAGCAATGGCATTCAGCTTTCCGTTGCTGAACGCACAGCATTGGTTGATTTTTTCCGCACATTAACTGACAATACACTTACAGGCAGTAACAGTTTTTCAGCCCCACAATAAAAAAAGTCCCGCTCGTTGGCGGGACAGTCTGTTCAATTTTAATTTTTGCGCTTTGCTCTCAACACATCCAGTGCTTTTTTCTGGTTGTCTACTTCCACCTTCTGCTTTTCAATGTTCTTTTTATTTTCTTCAATATCCTCTTCCAGTTTCTTTTTCCGCTTTTCCAGGCTGCTGCTTTCATCTTCATAATCTCTCAACTTTTTCTCGGTTGATTTCACTTTGTCTTCCTGGCCTTTTATTTCCACTTCAAGTGATTGTGCTTCTGCTAACGGAATAAATCCAAGGCAGTATTGTTTTATTTTAGCGATCAACACTGCATCATCCGTGGCTTTTACATAATTCTCCCCGCCACGGGCCACCACGAAATACACAATGCTTTCATCTTTTTCTTTGCGGCTCTTGCGTTCTACTTTCAATAATACATCAAAGGTTTCTTCCATAATTTCAGGAATACGCACAGCTTTGTATGTGTAAACACCTTTGCTTTCTTTGGCACTGTACCCC
>JAACZX010000181.1 GCA_009996555.1 Chitinophagaceae bacterium
TTTACCGTAATGTTTTTTGCATTGGCTGATGGCTTTGCAAAGAAAATATGATCGGCCAGTGTTGGTTCCACAAACTTATGTTTCTTGGGCAACTCAGGGCCGGCGTACAACTCAACTGCTAAAGGGTCGAGTGCTACACGTTGTTCCATTGCACCTTTCAGCACACCATCTTCCAGCCATTCTACTTTCCATTTGCTGTCCCAATTCCATACGTTGGCTATGATCTCGTCAGGATATTCTTTTGATTTGCCTTTTCCAAAAACAGACAACTGGTGTTCCTTTGGCAAGCCTGTTGATTTGTAATACCATTTCAGCTCACTTCCATCCACTTCATAAACACCGTAACCACTTGGTGTGCCATCGCCACAAACAGGGCCTGTCCACCATGCGCCACAAACAGTACCGTGGTTATGTTCCATGATATTGCCTTTCTCCCAGGTATCATTAAAGTGTGTGTGCCCCGACATGATGTGCACGTTATAACCTGCAAGTATTTTGTACAGCTGTTCCCTGTTGGCAACATTCGATCCAAGCTCTGCTTCTTTTTTATAACGACGGGCAGCACCTGTATCTGTAGGAATATGCAGGCTCACCACAAGTGTTGAACCCTGCGGCACATGTTTCAGATCCTGTTCCAACCATGCCAGCTGATTTTCGGTAATGTATCCGATGTATTTTTTTGCTGTGCCAATAAAGAACACATCATCCAGCACCACATAATGGATCTTTCCACGATTGAATGAATAGTATGTTGGGCCAAACTCTTTTTTAAATGTTTCAGCACTCCATTCATCTGTACGGGCTGTTTTAATATCCATATCATGATTACCAATTACATTAAAGAAAGTAACACCTGTTGCTGCAACCGCTTCTTTGTAACCGGCAAACAATTCAAATTTATCCCACACAAGATCGCCACAACCTATACCATGAAACAATGCACCTTTCGGATACGATGCAACCAGCTTTTGCAAATCGGGCACTGATTCAGTTTTCAGTAACTCCACATCTTTCTCAGAGATCATTTGTGTATCGGCCCACACAACAAAATTGTGTTTGGTATCATCTGTCTGCAATTGTTCTAACTCAAAATTTGCAGTAAAGTTTTCCCGTTCTTTATTGATCGGCTCATAAAATTTTGCGATCTTTTTTTGGTGGGGAAAAGCATAGCCGGCAGGCAGGGAGATATAAACAAAATCAGCTTCCGCAGAACTTTCAAATGAATAACTTCCATTTCTATCTGTTAACACAACCGTTGTTCCATCTGTAACTGCTACGCCTGCTATTCCTTTTCCTTTCGCTTTTACCGTTCCATTGAGTTTTACAAACTTTTCCTTCTTCGAAACAGGTGCAACTGCCTCCTGTGCATCAGCCGTTATTACCGGCAGTGTAATTGCAGTACCGGCAATGCCGAACAGTTTTAAAAAATCTTTTCTTTCCATTTGTTATAATTGATCTGTTCAATTTACTTTTCCCACCACACTTTTGTTGTATTATCATCTCCACCCATAGCTTGTACCGCACTCTTGTAATTATCCGGGTTCATTGAGCGGATATTAATTGGATATTTAAAACGGGTTGGCATTTGTTTACCTGCCGTGCCTGCATTAACAGGAAGTACAGGCATGCCTGTGCGACGGTATTCGAACCATGCCTGGTAATCTACAAAGAAAAGTGCGTAATATTTCTGAAGTAAGATACGGTGTAACGTATTGTTGTAAGCAGTGGCTTCTGCGTAAGTTGAGTTTGTAAAATAATCAGCCGGCATTACTGCCCCCCATTGTTCAATTGAAGCCTTCACACCTTTTTCATAAGCAGTTTTTGCAGCGGCATGATTGCCTTGCTGAAATTCTACTTCTGCTTTAATAAATTCAACTTCAGCATAAGGCATAATCACCACGCTCATAGGTGTAACAGATGATGAAGATGCTGTAACCAATGCCACATTTACATTAGAGGGAATGTAATTAAACTGCGACTCACTTCCAGCATAACCGCTGGGAATGCCTATGTAGCCAATATTACCTGTGCCACTCGCATTTCGTGCCTGTGTTGCAAACTTTGCACGGCGGGGATCATTAAACGCATTTAAACTATCAAGGAAAAATTTTGCAACAGCACGGAATGTAGTAAAATCAATTGGCCTTCCCCAAGGTGATGTTTGCGGAGTAACGCCAGAGAGTTTTAATACAGCAGCTTCATCGTTACTGCTGAACACAGGATACTTTGCCGGATTATCCATCATCGCTTTTAATAAAGTATATGAACCAACTTCAGTACGTTTTGATACACGAAGTAATAAACGCATGCGCAGCGAATTGGTGAATTTTTTCCATTTGCTTACATTGTTTCCATAAAGTATCTCCGTACCATACAGCATGCTTTTTGATGTATTGTACAGGTTATTTGCAGAATCAAGGCTTGCAAGCAGTGCCGTATATATTTCCTGTTGTGCATCAAACTTTGGATGAAGAATACCCTCTTCTGCTTTTGAAGCTTCACTCATAGGCACATTGCCAAAACAATCTGTGAGATTAGAATAGATCCATGCATTGAGCGTAAGTGCAATGGCCTGGTAATTTTTATCATCGGCCTTTACCGATGCGTTATACATCTCACGAACATTGTTGAGCCAGAGATAATAAGTGTTCCATGTGCCATTACCAGCATTTTCAGATATATCATAGCGATGCAAACCACCCGTTGCGCTTGGGTAAGGCAAGGCTACCTGCATCAGGTTAAACGTAATATCATCGCAACGTTGCATATTATATCCGGCAACGCTATAAATAACCGGATTAAGCAATGTGCCCGGGCTGATCTGATCAATACGATTAGGATCGGTATTGATAACTTCAAAATCTTTTGTACATGCTATGATGCTGATACTTACCAGCAGAACGAATGTTATTTGCTTTATAATATGTTTCATCTTAACTCTTATTATTAGTTGATTGATATCAGAATTTAAATGTGAGGTTTACTCCCATTGTGCGTGTTGAAGGCATCTGTCCCATTTCAATACCCGGCATTAACGTTGAGCCATTCAATGCAGCTGTTTCAGGATCAAAAATCGGGAAGCTGGTGATCATCAACAGATCTCGACCATAGATAGCGAAAGATGCTGCCTTTATAAAACTTCTGCCCAATGCTTTTGTTGGAATAGCGTACTCTAACCTTGCTTCACGCAATTTGAGATAAGATGCATCAAAAGAATTTGCTTCTACATTTGCACGACGGTAGTATTCTACATAATAATCAACCGGTAATACTTTCTTTGTGTTTGGAATGTACTTGTTGCTGCCTGCATCAAACACAACCCCATCGCCAATGATATAGTTTTCTTCCCTGCCTCTTAATGTATGTTTAAGTTTTCCCTGCTCAGTCATTTTATGATGCGATTGCGAATAGATGATACCTCCATACTGTCCATCAAAAAGAAAACTGAAGCGGAATGATTTGTAAGAGAATTCGTTTCTCCAACCAGCTTTCCAATCGGCATAAGCATTACCGATGTACTGAATATCTGCAGGACGTGCAGGCAATCCATCAGCAGTATAAACAACAGCACCTTCGGGTGAACGCACAAATCCAAAACCATACATATCACCTGTTGTTCCTCCCACTCTTGCCTGTATAGTTGCGTTACCACCATACGCAAGATCCATTTTACCGCCCATGCCTTCTGCCAGTTCAAGCACACGATTCTGATTTTTCGACCATGTAACAGTTGTGGTCCATTTAAAGTTGCGGAGCTTCACCGGCTGTGCAGTAATCACCACTTCAATACCACGGTTACGAACCGCACCTGCATTCAACACTGCTCTTGTATAACCGGTTGTTGGATCAAGAGGAACTTCCAGTATCTGGTTACGTGTAATGTTGTTGTACAATGTGAGATCAACACTGAGACGGTTTTTCAGAAAGCGCAGATCAAGACCTGCTTCTGTACTGCTCGATATCTCAGGTTTCAGATTAGCATTTGGCAACGTTGTTGGTACCGAACCGGAAGCAGCAAACTCGCTTGTGCCGTAATACTTTCTTGTTTTATACGGATCAGTATCATTACCAACTTGTGCAAAGGACACACGGGCTTTTGCAAACGAAACAAAAGCAGGAAGCTGAAAGATATCACTGAGAATAAAACTGGTATTAACCGACGGATAGAAGAATGAATTGTTTGCAGCAGGCAATGTGCTCGACCAATCATTTCTACCGGTTATATCAAGAAAATATTTCCCCTGGTAACTGAATGATGCCACACCATACACACTGTTTACTTTTTCGTTACGGTCTGTTGCAGTAACAATAGGTGTACCCGAACCATTTGATAATTTATAAACAGCAGGTATCACCAAGCCATCAACATACGCATCCATACGATTGTACTTACGGCTCATGAGGTTGCCACCTGCTGAAGCAGTAACATCAATAACGTTGGCGATCTTATCACGATAGGTTACCAACAGATCTGAGTTTACTTCATAGTCGGTGATGTTCTGCTGTTTAAAATATCCTCTTAAAAAGTTTGCAGTACTGAACGGGCGGCGTTGCTGGCGCTGCTCACCTGTCATATCAATACCTGAACGGAACATAACATCAAGCTTCTTCGTAACATTAAAAGTAGCAGCAAGATTGCCGATCATGTTATTGTTGTTCACAGAATTCGTCATTTCATAAGCAATCAAAAATGGATTGTCGATGAATGAACTGAACGGATGTACCTGGTCTACCTGCTCCAAACCAAACTTCCACCGGTCACGGTACCAATTCAGATCCACATTCGGGTTTTGAAAGATCATGAAGTAAGCGATCGATTGATTATTATAACCTGTGCCAGGCACATTGTCACTTTGTTTATTGGTATAATTTACTTTGGCAGTTACTTTCAACCGATCCGACACTTTATAATTTGCACTGAATGCAGCATTGATACGTTCAAACCCAGTGTTGGGCATGATCCATTCATTTTTTGTGTGCGTGATAGATGCACGTGCCGATCCTTTTTCATTGCCACCTTCAAGCGATAAATTATTTGAAAGCGTATATCCTGTTCTCCAGAAACTGCTGATATTATCAGTATAAGGTTGCCATAAGGTACGTGTTAAACCTGCTCCCTGTCTTGTGGGGTCATATTGAAAATAGTTCTGTCCGTTAAACTTAGGACCATAAGCACTCGAAGTACCGCTGGTACTTGCGCCATCGGCGGATGCACCATAAGAATAATATTTTTCACCGTTGCTGTTTAACGCTTTGCCTGTTCCTTGCCCATATTCATATTGATAATCGGGCCACTTCAATACAGTATTAAAACTTGTGTTTGAGTTGAAGGTTACGCCAATGCCCTTCTCTTTTCTTGCACCTGATTTTGTTGTAATGATCAATGCACCATTTGCAGCACGGCTACCGTACAAAGCTGTTGCACC
>JAACZX010000555.1 GCA_009996555.1 Chitinophagaceae bacterium
TAAAAGATGTTATTCCTGAACCATCGTGCACCTTAGTGCATGAAAAATACAGGCTGGCAGTAAGCGCAAAACAAACAGTGGTGTGGGAAGAAGAAACAACTTATCCCAACGGAACAAAATTCGGCATCGTAACTGTAACGCCTGTGTTCAATACCGAAGGTGAATGCATCAGGCTAGTTGGTTCTGTCAATGATATAACAGATCTTAAAAAGGCACAACGGTCACTTGCATACAGCAGGCAGGAGTATAAATCACTTTTTGATCAAAACCCTGATGCTGTTTTTTCACTTGATCTTGATGGTTTTTTTTCCAGCTTTAATCCCGGTCTTGAGAAACTGCTTGAGTGTACAAAGGAAGATATTTTAGAAGCCGGCACATTTATGCCCTTCTGTTTTCCAGGCGAGCTGGAAGATGTTATGAATTATTTTCAGGAAGCTAAAAATGGTTCAGCGTTAACATACCAGGCAAGAGCAATTACAAAAGCAGGAAAAGTAAAATACCTCACCATCAGCAATATGCCAATTATTGTAGATGGTGTTATAACCGGTGTTTATGGTATTGCAAAGGACATTAGCAATGAGCAGCACGTATTAACACAGTTGGAGTTAATCAATGAGCGATATGAATATGCAACAAAAGCCACCAACGATGTAATATGGGATTGGGATCTGCACACAGGAAAAGTAGTAAGAACCGGAAGCGGTTTTTTTACCATGTTTGGGTATGATGCGCAGGAAGCCGATAGCGATGATCAGTTCTGGATTAAAAAAGTTCACCACGATGATGTGAACCGCATAGTAACAAACAGGCAAAGAGTATTGGATAACCCGCACCTCGATTTTTGGGAAGATGAATACAGGTTCCTCGGCAACAATGGTGAATTTGCTTATGTGTACGACAGAGGATATATCTTCCGCAATACCGAAGGAGAGCCTGTGCGTATGATTGGTGCCACAAAAAATATTACAGAACAGAAACTGGCAGAGTTGCAGTTGAAAGATCTTTACCAAAAACTGGAAGACAGAGCCGATCAACTGCAATCTTCCAATACAGAACTTGAGCAGTTTGCATACATTGCTTCGCATGATCTGCAGGAGCCGCTGCGGATGGTAAGCAGTTTTCTTCAACTGTTGGAAAAAAAATATGCCGACGTTGTTGATGAAAAAGGAAAGGAATATATCCGTTTTGCAGTTGATGGGTCGTTGCGCATGAAACGGCTTATTAACGATCTGCTCGATTACTCAAGAGTAACCACATACAAACAAAAACTGGAGCCTGTGCAAATGGAACAGGTTGTAAACGAAGTGTTGCAAAACCTCAGTTTGCATATACAGGAAAAGCAAGCGGTGATTAAAGCAGATTTGTTACCTGTACTGCCACTTGCTGATAAAACGCAAATGCTTCAGTTGATGCAGAACCTTGTGGGTAATGCATTGAAATATTCAGGAGAGCAGCCGCCATTTATTCAGATCACAGCAAAAGAGCAGGAAGATGACTGGTTGTTTTGTGTACAGGACAATGGAATTGGTTTTGATGAGCAGTTTGCTGAAAAAATATTTGTCATCTTTCAACGCCTGCATAACCGCACAGAATATTCAGGCACAGGAATAGGATTGGCTATTTGTAAAAAGATTGTTGACAGGCATGGCGGAAAAATTTATGCGGAATCAGTAAAGGGTCAGGGAAGCTTGTTTTGGTTTACGATTAAAAAAACAAATACGACTCTGGTACCTGAAAGCAAAACCTTTGTAAACATTTAATCAGGAGAAATGAAACATAAAAATCTGCATATTCTTGTGGTGGATGATAATCCCGGTGATCAGTTCCTGATTACTGAGCTGTTGGGCGAAACAGGCCTGCAGATTTCTTCTGTTGAAAAAGCAATCAGTGTAACAGAAGCCGTAGAGGTGCTGAAGCAGAAGCAGGTGGATATTGTATTGCTCGATCTTTCATTGCCCGATTCACAAGGCATTGAAACATTCCTCATCGTTAACAAACACGCCACACACCTGCCGGTTGTTATTCTTTCGGGGGTAAACGATATTAATACCGCCACCGACGCTATTGCACTTGGTGCGCAGGACTTTCTCATGAAAGGTGAGTTCAATGAAAAGCTGCTGGAAAAAACAATTCTTTACAGTATTGAACGGAAACGTAACCTGCATGATCTGCGGATGAGTAAGGAACGATATGAACTGGTGAGCAGGGCCACCAATGATATGGTGTGGGACTGGGATGTGCTGAATGATAAAGTATATCGTAATGAAGAACAGTTTGTAAAAATGTTAAAACTCCCTCCGCATTTAAAAAATGAAGGGCAGGATTTCTGGATATCACGCATTCATCCTGATAAACAGGACGTTCTTGATAAGATCATAGAAGAGCTGGAAAGTGACAATAATATTTCACACTTTGAAGAAGAGTACCGGTTTCTGCGTGGCGACGGAGTATATATTCATGTATTGGATAAAGGATATGCCGTAAAAAATGAGCAGGGAAAAGTATTGCGGATCATCGGTTCATTGCAGGATATTACTGAAAACAAAAAAGCCGAAGAACAATTGCGTGAATCAGAGGAAAAGTATCGTTTCTTCTTTAACAGTATTCCGGCAAGTGTATTTATCTGGAGCCTTGATGACTACCGCATTCTTGAAGTAAATCCAACTGCCACGGCAAATTATGGCTACAGCCGGAAAGAGTTTTTAAACATGACGATGCTCGACATCAGGAAGCCATCAAGCATATTATCTTTTATGGGCTTTGTTGAAGAGGTGAAACAGCAATCGTTCACATCGGTAAGTCGCTTATGGAAGCATATCAATAAGCATGGCGATGAAATGTACATGCAGATCGTTTCAAATAAGATCCAGTATAATAATAAAGAGGCTGTAATGGCAATAGCCTCAAACGTTACAGAAAAAATTACGCTGGAAGAGAAGTTGAAGGAAGAGCGCCAGCGGATGGAGCATGAAATAGCAAGAGCCGTTATTGTGGCGCAGGAAAAAGAAAGAGAGGAAATTGGCCGGGAGTTGCATGATAATGTAAACCAAATACTCGCCAGCTCAAGATTATACCTTGGCCTTGTAAAAGAAAAAGAAGGAGAACATCGATCGTTTATCAACGAATCGGATGTGCTTATTCAGAATGCCATTGTGGAAATACGTCATTTATCACATGCGCTCATTCCTCCATCCATGCAGGATGCTGATCTTGAAAAATCCATCAACTCTCTTATTACCATAGTGCAGGAAGGCAGCGGCATACTTGTTTCAAAAGAAGTGTCGATCGTTAATAAAAATGTCATGTCGGAGCAATTAAAATTAGCCATCTACCGCATTTTACAGGAGCAGGTAAACAATGTATTAAAATACGCTAAAGCAACTGCTCTTGAAATTCAGTTACTGCAAAAAGAATGCAAAGTGATTTTGCGTGTAAAAGATAACGGTATTGGTTTTAATCCCGATGGTAAAACACAGGGCGTGGGCCTCATGAATATTAAAACAAGAGCTACGTTGCAAAAAGGCATTGTAAAACTCATTAGTTCGCCGGGTAATGGCTGCGAAATGATTGTTGAGTTCAGCCTCAGTTAAATGAAAAACCCGGCAACCATGAAAGCAGTGCCGGGTTCAATCATTTCCTTTCGTGAGGAAGTTCTCATGAGTAAGGATCAATCATCATCATTCTTAATTCTCAACCTCATCAGGATCTTGGATTTTCAAAGGATTGGATTGGTAGTTGTGGTTTCAGCGGTGGTTTTAAAAAGAGTTGTGTACATCAGCCTTGGTATATAAATGGTTTTTCACTAATCGCATTAATTGTTTTAATAATACAAAGAGACAGTTTTTAACGCCCCTTAGCAATAGAAATCAATGCTATCCTCAGGTAATAGATCATCACGACTTGTTGTAGTAGATTAGCTACATAGATGATTTTTTTGTCAAGTGTTTGCCGGTGCTGGTAAAGTTGGATGCACCTCATGCGTGTAAACCATTATTTTAAGTAAATCACAGGCATACATAATTCATTTTTTTTAAGATCAAAAAAGGGCTTGCGTAAGGAAAATTGCTATTTGTAGATGCAGGATATTTTAAAACTAAAAACAGTAGAGGAGTTACCTGGAAGTTCACCAATTAAATTGCTAAACCTGTTATGCCAAAAGTTGTTACGAATGTTGATATTATGCAGATGGTTCAGTCGATACTGGTGATTGAAGATAATGAGGGCGATTTCTTTTTGTTAAAGGAAACGCTCGAGGCCGGAGCCGTTAAGATAGGCGAGATCATCAATGTTTCAAGTATCACCCTCCTGCGTAAACAATCTGCAACTATTTCCCCATCGCTTATTTTTCTTGATCTTGTAATGCCCGACAGTCACGGACTGCCAGCCTTAGCCGAGGTAAAAGAACTGCACCCCTCCACACCTATTATAATTCTTAGTGGCATCAGCGATGTTCAACTGGCACTTGAGGCATTGCAACGTGGTGCGCAGGATTACCTGGTGAAGGGAGAGTTTGATGAGCATATCCTGAGCCGGAGTATCCAGTACAGTATTGAACGGAAGAAAAATGAACTGGCACTTATTGAAAGCGAAAACAGGCTGCGTACAATCCTTAACACTGATCCGGAATGTATTAAACTCATGGACAGGAACTGTGCGTTGGTTGAGATAAACAGAGCCGGTATGGAAATGATAGAGGTAGATGATCTTGAAACGGCAAAAGGGCAATCAATTCTGCCGCTTGTTTCACCTGCACAACGGGGGATGGCAGCAAGTATCGTAGCAGCAGCTTTTGAAGGAAAATCTGGCCTGATGGAGTTTGAAATGATTACACTGAAAGGAAAAAAAAGGTGGTGCGAAATAAATATTGTTCCATACCTGGGCACAGATGGAAAAGTGGTTTATGCCTTGGGTGTAACACGTGATATATCAGCAAGAAAAATAAAGGAAGACCAGCTACGCAGCAGTGAGGATATCCGCAAGCTCATCATGGATTCTGCATTTGATGCTATTATTTGTGTAGGAAGAGATGAAGTGATCTTTACATGGAATCCAAGGGCAGAAGAAATATTCGGTTGGAAGGCTGAAGAAGCCATTGGGAAAAAACTTTCATCGCTGGTGATACCTAAACGCTATCACAGTAAACATAATAAAGGCTTTGCAAATTACCAGTCAACCGGAAAAAGCCACGTGCTAAACAAAACAATGGTGCTGCCTGCAGTGCGTGCAAACGGTGAAGAGTTTTTTGCTGAATTACTCATCAGGGAAATAGAGGATGATGGAAATTATTTTATCTGCACGTATGTGCGTGATGTAACTGAACGCATCAATGCAGAGAAAGAACTGAAACAATCGCATAGCCGTTTCCAGCGAATCACGAGCACCACTAATGATGCGGTTTGGGAGTGGAACCTGGAATCCGGTA
>JAACZX010000556.1 GCA_009996555.1 Chitinophagaceae bacterium
CAGAGTGCAGCACAAGATCAGCACCAAATTTAATTGGTTGCTGTACTGCTGGTGTTGCAAAACAATTATCAACTACAAAAAGAATGTTGTGCTTTTTACAGATTGAAGCCACGTACTCCAGGTCAATAATATCTAAACCGGGATTTGATGGCGTTTCAACGTATAACAATTTTGTATTGGGCTTGATCAATGCTTCAATTGTTTCCGGTTTGTTCATATAAAAATAGCTCGACTCAAAACCCCACTTTGGTAAATACTTTGTGAGAATGGTATGTGTTGAACCAAATACAGCCGAGGCAGAAATGATATGATCGCCTTTTGTAAGAAAGGTCATGAAAGTTGAAAACACTGCGGCCATACCTGTGCCGGTTGCAATACCATCTTCTGCACCTTCTAACGCAGCTATTTTTCCAATGAATTCATCAACTGTTGGATTGGAGAAACGGGAATAGATATTTACATCAAGACTGTCATCCGAAAAAGCAGCTGCCATATCTTCTGCACTCTCGTACACAAAACTGCTGGTTAAAAACAATGGCGTACTGTGTTCTTTTTCGTTTGTACGGTTCATTTGTAAACGGATGGCGTCCGTTTGTGGATGTCGCTTACTCATATCAAAATATTATGCTGCTAATGAGCAACGAAGTTACGGGCTAAACAGTTTTCAGCCTCAGAAACAACAATGCTTCTTATGATCTTTTATCATCTGCTTACGAACGGATGGAAGCATAGAGATAACCATTGTACCGTTCACTAACTGTACGGCAGAATAATAACAGCCCACCCAGTATGAGTAATATGATTGCACTGATGCTGTAAGATGGATAACAGAGGTAAAGAAAAATACCAAGCAGCCCAAGCCGGATAAATTCAAGATAAACGATCCAGCGGCGTTGCTCCAGCATTGCACCTGTGGTGATAACGCTCAACAGAATAAACAAAGCAGCTGTTATCAACTGTGCGCCTGTTAAATAATGTTCCAGCAAAATAACAAAGAACAAAAGCGTAAGCGATACAATGGTTTGAAGTTTAATATAATTCCGTAATGCCATTGTTTGTGCAAGATCATATTCTTTTCGGGAGAACTTGCGTTCAAGCCCTGAGCGGATACGGGGATCAATATCATCCGGTTTTCCAAAAATACTGTTCCATTTCCCTTTCCATGTAGCTGAACGTTTGAAGGAAACCAGCATCTCCATAATAAAATGAAAATGTTGCCACAAAAAACTATGACTGTTCAATGGTTTTGTTAATCCATACACCGGCTGCTCTTCTTCTTTTATAAATGTGCCAAAGAGTTTATCCCAGATGATGAGCACATCGCCGTAATTCTTATCGAGGTATTGCGGATTGGAACTGTGGTGCACACGATGGTGCGAAGGTGTTACAAATAAATATTCTATCCAGCCGAGCTTTCCTATTAACTGCGTATGAGTAAAGAACGGATAGGCTCCATGAATGAGCAATAGTGTTGTGATCATTGCCGGAGGAAAACCAAACAAAGGCAATACAGCCCAAAACAAACAACGGGCTGCTGATTGAAACACAGTGATACGTGCCGATACCGTGTAGTTAAAATCATCGCTTTGATGATGCACAACATGCACGCTCCAGAACAGGTTCACTTCATGACCAAAACGATGATACCAGTACCACATAAGATCGGTGAACAAAAAAAGCAGTATCCATGTAACAGCAGTTGGCTTTATTTCAAACAACGCAAAGTTCTGGTAGATCCAAACAAAAAAATAATAGAACAGACCGGTCGTAAACAGATCGCACAACCTTTCGCCAATGCCAACGTTTACATTAGCAACAGCTTCATCAAAAGAAAAGTAGTGCGCCTTTTTTTGTTTTACACCAACATAATACTCCAGCAGCATCAGGCCGGTAAAAACAGGCACAGCAAGTGCCAAATAATTTAACTGCATGAATAAAGAATTAATTGGTTGGGATCAAAGAAACTGTTAACCGTTCTGTTCCGTTTGTAATGCGAACAGTTTGTGTTTTATAATCCTTATGTTCCACCACCACTGTTACCGGTAACGACTGCCATGTTTTTACTGCAAACTCTCCTTTTACAGAACTGAACATTTCTTCTTCACCTTTTGTAACATACACATGCGCCCCTGCTACAGGTTTACCTGAGCGGCTGTCTTGTACGCTGCCTTTAAGTGTAGCTGGTAAAAAATTCACTATTTCCGCATAAGAAAAGATCATAAGCAAGGTTGTTACTGCAGTAAATGCCAGTCGTTTTTTATTCATAAAAATCCTGTTTATTCTTTTGATGCAGCATACAGTTCATACCAATCCTGGTGATCAAGGTCCACCTCGAAAGCCTTGGCAATATGACGTATGCGTTGCTCGTTACTTGAACCAATGAGTGGTAACGCACCCAGCTTATTCAGCCATGCAATAGCTATGGATTCAAAATGCACATTGTATTTGAATGAAAGCTCTTCCAATTTTCCACGAATACGCAGTGGTATACGATCGGTGCTTTCAGCAATACGTCCTTCAGCTAAAGGTGCAGTCGCTAATGGTCGAATATATTTTTGTTTGATATAGTCGATCTGTCCATTATCAAACGCAGTTGTATTCAGCAGGTTTAATTCTATGTGATTCGTAACGATCGGCACATGCAGATAAGAACTAAGCAGCTGATGCTGAAACACAGAAAAGTTGACCACACCAATACTTTTTATTTTACCCGACTCTTTTAAGCGTCGAAGTGTAATAGCTGTTTCTTCCAGATCAGATAATGGATCAAGACCATTCAACAGGAACACATCAATATAATCTGTTTGCAGATTGCGCAACGATTGATCAACACTCGCAAGAATATGTTTGCTTGATGTATTGAAATGCGGAATACGTATTTCCGGTCTGGAGGCATGCGGAACGTTATAACCACATTTTGTAAACAATACGAGGTCTTCTCTTTTAACAGCAATCTCTTTGATCACTTTACCAAAAACAGTTTCCACCTGGTAACCGCCATAAATATCGGCATGATCAAATGTATTAATGCCCAATTCAAGACAAAGACGAACAGTTCGTTCAACATTTACTATTGTTACTTCTTCTTCGTTCCAGCGGTAAAAACCATAAATAGCCGGTGAAACTTTGGGACCTGAGTCGCTTAAATAAATCTTATTCATGTGCATGCAGGGGGTTAATTTTTTGAAGTTTTGTATTAAATAAGAATCGCTTGTAATAGTAATAAATATAACAGCCAACACAAAATCCAAGTGCAGATTCAAGAAAAGCAAATAGAAGCAACAAACCCGTAAGCACAATTGCTGTTACTTGAAATCCACCCGCTGTTACAAAAAACAGTACAAACGAAAATACAAAACCAACAGAAGCAGCAAAACGTTTAGGTGATTGATCAACAGGCTTTGGAACAAGCCCCAGCACCCCGGTTACAAAACCGCTTAGTATGTTAAACGGACTAAATTTCCCCAACCGGGCAGCACGTAGAAAAAAATCGACAGCAAGTACAGCCCATACTGCAGCATACCCTGTTACCAAAAATCCTGTCCCGGGTAGTAACACCCAGAATGCAGTAAACCGCACTCGCTTCTCATCCACTTTTACGAAATCAACCGGGCATACTGGTTCAAAACGCATTTGCAATAAATTAGTCCATCAAATTTATAGACTATTTTTTAAATAACATTCCCCGATCGCAATTTTTTTAAGATTTGTTCCGATATTTGTCTACCGATTTAGTAGAATATTTACAACAAAGTATTTCTTTCACTTAAAGCACTGACGTTTCAGTTGCAACAGGTGCTGTATGTAAAACAGTATAAGCAATTCAAGAAGGAAACTAAATAATCGTTCATTAATTAATACACGATACATGAAACACATCGCATTACTTTTCTTATTAGCGGTAGCTGTTCTGATCTTTTCCAGCAATACAGCAGATAAAACAACACGCACTATAACCGGCATTGTACGGTCAGCAGTCGATGAACAGCCGCTTGAAGGGGTGAACATCAGTATAAAAGGAAGCTCTTTCAGTTCCGGTACGCAGCCTGATGGTATTTATTATATACCGGTAAAACAAACTGACAGTGTTTTGGTATTTGCACTTGATGGTTACCATACACAAGAGCTGAAGTTATTATCATCAAAGAACGAGTACAATATTGTGCTTACTGCAAAGTGAATTTTTTGACTCTCATAATCTGACGCCTGCTGTTTCTACAGCGGGCTATTCTAAAATCATAATGATGAAGTACCTGATCATACCCGGCCTTTCCAACTCCGGTGAACATCACTGGCAAACAATCTGGGAAACCAAATACCCGGATAAATTTATACGTGTAGAACAAAAGAACTGGAGCGCACCCGATAAAGAAGAATGGGTGAAATGTGTAAACACATTCATTACTAACCAGCAGGAACCCCTTACATTAGTGGCGCATAGCCTGGGATGTATTACAGTTGTGCATTGGGCACAGCATTATTTTGCTGAACATGTAAAAGCAGCATTACTGGTGGCACCTGCCGATGTAGAACGGAGTAAGCGAAATGAACTAAAAAGCTTTGCACCTATTCCTTTAAAAAAACTTCCCATAAACTCGATAATTATTGCCAGCACCAATGATCCGTTTGCAAGTATTGAACGCACTAGGTTGTGGGCAACTGCTTGGGGAAGCATGCATGTTAATGCAGGAACATTGGGACATATCAATTCCCTTTCCGGGATTGGAGAATGGAACGAAGGGTTAAACCATTTATCTCATTTATTAAATACAACGCTGCAGTATTAAACAATTGCAGTTAATGCGAAGCATGTTTACGCAAATCAAGCTGATGAAAGTAAAACACTCTTGCCACATGTAAATTTCTGTAGCGGTTACCGGCTGCCTGTTGCTGAAAAAGATTCATGTACCCAAACTGCAGATTATCATGCTTGTTTATATGATAGTGAAACCCTGCAAAAAAACGGTTTTGATCAAACACATTGTAAGTAATTTCTTTCCCTGCATTCACAAATACTTCATTGGACAACACCAATGAAAAGCTACCAGGCTTAAACGGCTGCTTTCCGTTAAGTGCAAATTGCGACAGGATGTTATACCGAAAACGAAAATTAAAATTATATCCGTCTGCAAGTTCATCGTCGTTCAAAATTTTACGACGGAAACGTTCCTCCAGCCGGAACCACTGCATCAGCCTGATACGTGGATAGCGTGTGTGCCATTGCAACTGTTGCCACGGCCGGTGCTCAGGTTGTGAAATATGCTTATGATTATCTGCAGGAAAATGATTAATAAACGAATAACCAGCTGTAAGCTTCACATCATTGGAGAAATAATAAGTAACTCCCGGGCGAATAAGAACCTGCGACAGGTTGTTGAAGAAATTTTCTTTTGTACGAACATGTACATCTGTCCACATA
>JAACZX010000182.1 GCA_009996555.1 Chitinophagaceae bacterium
ACATTTGTTTCGCCGCCAAAACCACCACCATAACCGTAATCTTCCACACCATCAGTTGTTAACTGGTACTCCACAATGGTTGAATCTTCTTCTTTGATCTGGGCCTTGCGGTAGTTGGCCGTGTCCATGTAATAGAGATTGTTCTTTTTAGAGAACAATACAAACCGTTTGTCGGGCGAAAAAGAAGCCCACATTAAACGATCTTTTGGTTTTTCGTAATCTTTTAATTCGGTTAATACGCCTGTGTTCAGATTGTATTCGAAATAGAATATTTTTTTACCTGCGGCTCCGGGAGCAGGGCCACCGGGGCGTGCACCGCCTCTGCCTCCGCCGGCACCTGTACGTGCAGTTGCTGTATCTTTCTTCACTTCATCAATGGTGCTTCTTATTTCAAACTGAATACTGTTTTCATCTTTCGTGAACTTCAGTTTTTCAATCGGCAAATGCTGTGCATCAAACGGATCTTTTACAATTTTGGTGATCTCTGCTGCAAGTTTTGCATGATCAAAAAGAGCACGCTTGTTTCCTTTTGCTGCATCAACAATATACCAGGTCTTTCCTTCACGTGTTTCGTACACATACCAGAAACGATCACTCAGTTTCAGCCAGCGTGGATCCACGGAAGTGCTGAACAACATTTTACTGATCTTATCGGGTGAAAAACGGGCCGCTAAAGCATAATTTCCTTTTTGCGGTGCGGGCTGCTGTGCAAATGACACAACAGAGAAAAGCATCATACAGATGGCTACAATAATTCTCATGCATCGGTGGTTTGGAATGATAGAATACGGGAACAGGTTCCCGGAAAAATTAAAGATAAGGGAGGGAAGCTAACCAACGCTTTTACAACTTTGTCAATTACATGAACGGCAGAAGAAGAGTGTAAAAAAGAGCTGCACGTTACAAGCTGTTAGCTATTAGCCAATCAGGCGACCTGTATCGGAACCTGCATTGCTTGCGGCTTGCAGCTAATTGCTAATGGCTTTTCTTACAACCCCCTTGTCCAGATTTCATGAATGGGCTCACCTCTTGAACTAAGTCCTGAATGATGCCAGTTATTTCCTTCTACTTTGCCATCAAAACTAAGCGAAGCCCCTACTCTTGAACTGTCTCTTGAGAAGAATTCAATATGCTCAGTGTATTTTCCATTAACGAATGTGTAAGTACCACCACCGGTACCAAAAAACTCTTTTGTTTCGCTGTTAATAGCAATCCATTGGAAACGTGTACCTGTGAGTAGTTTAATTGTACGTCGTGCACCGGGAGTAATTGTTTGCATAGTACCATTGTTCATTCGCCCGGTGATGAGCCAATGACCGGCTAATGCACTTTTGCCATCGTCCAGCTTCCTGTATACCTCTGTCTTTGCGTTTACAGTTAACTGCATGGTTTCATTCTTCACCTCCACTTTCGCTGTTTCGGCAGTACCGATCTTTTCTTTTTGTCCCGTATGAAACGTAAGATGCATTTGCAATTCATTTCCTTTAATGGAATACGCTCCTCCTTTTGTATAACTGAACACTTTATTGGCTACATCATATTGTGTACAGGAATAATAACCATCCTGGAACAACCATGTTGTGTTCATTGTTCCTTCCTGTATGCTCCAGGAACCGCTTACCGATACCTGCGTAAAAGCTGAAGCAGAAATGAGCATCAAATTCAGTAAAACAAAAACAGACTTCATACAATTGTATTTACAAATGAACAATTAAGGATACAACAAATATTTCTTCCGCATGGTTTTGTACTGTGATAAACCCGGCTCCCATGAAGCATAGATCTCCTTATCGGGTGTTCCTTTCATGATCTGTTCTTTGAACAAAGCATTACCGGCCAGTTTATTAATGTCATTTATCTGGTTACTCTGCGAATGGTCAAAGAATTTTGCTTTATCGGGAAATGCAGCATACAGATCTTTCATCCATTGTACATTAATGCGCTTGGTCTTGCGCAACTGTGCAATATCGTAGTTACGCAGATCAAGTCCAAAGCATTCTTTGTTCATGTGCAAAGGCGTTTCCGCCATACCGGGAATACTTTTGGGTGTAAACGAAAACTGATATTTATCTTTCAGCAAGGGGCTGCCGAATACCGTAAACGGAAAATAAGTTCCCCGGCCATGATTCAATGCTGTGCCTTCAAATAAACAGGTGGAAGGATACAGCATTATTGATTGTTGTGTATTGAG
The DNA here is from genome assembly GCA_009996555.1 of Chitinophagaceae bacterium. Classification (GTDB taxonomy): domain Bacteria; phylum Bacteroidota; class Bacteroidia; order Chitinophagales; family Chitinophagaceae; genus Lacibacter. The sequence continues at coordinate 2,192 of JAACZX010000182.1, forward strand.
GTTGGGCGATGGCGGCACCGGCAATGTGTACGGCAGTTCATGATTGTAGTTGGCTACTTTTATGATCCTGAGTTTACATTGCAGCTTATTGGGCAACCATCCTTCGCCATTGATCATTTGTGCAAATTCAGCAATGGTCATTCCATGTGCTATAGGAATAGGAAATATACCAATGCCTGATTTATATTTCATATCCAGTATTGGCCCGTCAACCAGATAACCGTTGGGGTTTGGCCTGTCAAGTATCAGTAACTCTTTTTTATTTTCTGCGCAGGCTTCCATAATATGGCTGAGCACATTAATGTACGTATAAAAGCGGCAACCCACATCCTGTATATCAAAGATCATGAGGTCAACATCTGCCATGTCTTCTTTGGTGGGTTTACGTTTGGGACCATACAGTGAAATAACCGGTACGCCTGTTGCCGGATCTTTTTCATCTTTTACTTTTACACCTGCACTTGCCTTGCCACGAAAACCATGTTCTGGCCCAAATACTTTTACAATGTTTACGCCAAGCGAAACAAGACTATCAACCAAATGCTGTTTACCAATAATGGTAGTTGGATTGGCCAAAACAGCAATGCGCTTGCCTTTCAGGTAAGGAAGATATTTTTCTGTTTGATCTGCACCTGTAATAATGGTTTCTTTCACTACAACAGGTTTGTTCCTTGTGTTCACACTTTCCAATGCAAACAAACAAATAACAGCAAAGAAGACGAGGACAATACTTTTTTTCTCCATGAAGATGTTTTGAACGTCTAATCTATTCAACTTTTTATAATCGTGCTTACCATTCACAAAAAAAGGGCCGCTGTTGCGGCCCTTTTCATCTTTTTCAAAAGATTATATTGCTTCGGCGTAGTTTTTAAAGCTGTCGAGTATTGCCTGCCAGCCCATCTGCTGCATCTCAACCGGATTTTCACTTTCCGCATCAAAGCTTTCTGTGATCTTTGTTGCAGTTCCTTCTGCTGTAAAACTGATCTTCACTTTGCGGCCGTCGCCCAATGTGTATTCAATATATTCGTTGGCAGTAACTGCATCGTACACACCTGCAAAATCAAAACCAAAGCTGCCGTCTTTTGCTTCCATACGTGCAGTAAGCGTTCCTCCCACACGTAAATCATTTTTTGCCCATGGTGTGTGCCAATCGGGTGAAGCGCTGTTCCACTTTGTAATATGATCGGGATTGTTCCATAGTTCCCACACTTTTTCTGCCGGTGCGTTTACAATTGCTTCTACTGTAATTACTGTTGCTGACTGTGCTGACATGATCGTTATTGTTTTTTTATTTGATGATCGATTTAACGATACAAACTTCGATGCTTTTTTCTGCATTTGCAATGTGCAATAACGACAAACTGCGGGTTGAAAACGACAAGTTATTTTACAATAATGCTTTTACAATATCCACCCACTCATCCTGCAGCGAAACAGCAGGCCGTTGTTTTTTTGCCCGGTTATACCAGTAATCTGCATTCCAGGTATCTCCTTCTTTGCGATGAAGGTAAGCATGCACCCAACAAGCCGTTGCATCACTAAGGCTGTCAACACAATCATGTGCTTTTTCCCATTGCTCACATCCATCGTACCACATAGCAGTAAGATAAATGCTGATGCCTTTTGGTAATTGCTTTAGTTGAATACTCTGTAAAAACTGATCGTAATTCATGCGGTATTGAATCAGATATTCATTTTCTTAAGTTCACTCACTGCATAATCGCATGCACGTGCAGTAAGTGCCATATATGTAAGTGAAGGGTTGAGGTAAGAACTGGAAGTCATGCAACTGCCATCCGTAATAAATACGTTGGGTACTTCATGCATTTGGTTGAACGCATTCAGTACAGAAGTTTTTGCATCATGCCCCATGCGTGCTGTCCCCATTTCATGATTGGCATTGCCCGGTGCCGACATTTCTGCACTTACTCTTATATTCAGTAAACCTGCAGCTTCGGCCATTTCCTTTCCCCGCTCGATCATATCCCGGTGCATGTTCTTTTCATTTGTTTTAAACGAACAATCAATAACAGGTTGGGGACGGCCAAATGCATCGGTTTTATTTTTGTCAAGTGTAATTCTGTTCTCTGCATAAGGCAAGCACTCTCCGTAACCACTTAAACTCACCTGCCAGCTCCCCGGCACAGACAATGCTTCTTTCAACTCTTCGCCAATCATTCCTTCTTCTGCACGCCGTGGTCGTCTTGCCGATAAAAAATAATGATAGCCTCTTACAAAATCATCGGCCTTATCATTAAAAATATTTCTGAACCGTGGTATGTATAACGATACAGGCCGTTTACCCGAATAATAAAATTCATCGAGACCGTCAATATTTCCATATACGCTCACACCTTTATGATGATCCATGAGGTTTCTTCCAACCTGGTCGCTGCCATTACCCAATCCATTGGGAAAACGGTTTGATGTTGATTGCAGCAAAATAGCTGAAGTGGCAATTGTGGATGCATTCAGGAAGATGATCTTTGCATAAAAGGTTTCTGTGTTCTTTGTTTGGGTATCAATGATCTCCACTCCTTTTGCCCGTTGCTTTTGTTCATCATACAAAATTGTATGCACCAATGCATGCGGACGAATCGTGAGATTACCTGTTGCCTGTGCAGCCGGCATTGTGCTGGCATTTGTACTGAAGTATGCACCAAACGGACAACCACGATGACATAAGTTTCTTGCCATACATTGTCCCCTGCCCTTTACCGGTTGTGTTAAGTTGGCAACACGCCCGGGTACTGCATAACGGTTTTTGAACAGTGATTCAATTTTCGATTTCATGTAACGCTCACCAGCATTAATATCAAAGGCCGGCTGAAATTCACCGTCAGGTAAATGTTGCAATCCATCCCTGTTGCCGCTAACACCAATAAACCGTTCAACATAACTGTACCACGGAGCAATATCTTTATAACGAATAGGCCAGTCAACAGCATGTCCGTCTTTCAGGTTCGATTCAAACTCAACATCGCTCCATCTGTAACTCGCTCTTCCCCATAACAGCGAACGCCCACCCACAACATCACCTCTTATCCAGTCGTAACGCTGCGTTTCCACATAAGGATTCTGCAGATCATCGATGTAAAAATGTTTATTGTCTTCACGAAATGAAAAGTGACGGGTTTGAATGGGAAACTTTTTTTTCTCATCGGTGGTGAGTTGATTATAATGAGGAAATTCCCATGTTTCCTTTAAAGCAGTAGGGTAATCT
>JAACZX010000183.1 GCA_009996555.1 Chitinophagaceae bacterium
AATTTTTTTGAAGATACTGCAGATATTTGCCCAGTTTCCTCACTTGCTGTGTTTTCATCAATTAAGCTTTGTTTCGAACAAGAGAAGATAGATAATAAGACGAAAACTAGGATGAAATGTTTTACAAAGTGCTTCATACTATAAGTATTTTGGTTTATGGCCCTAAACTATACTACTATCTTCACCTAAAAAATACTCCAAACCGGGTATATAATTTCATCACGTTTGACAAAACGAAAAACCCACTTTTCATTCTTTTCGTACCTTGCCGCCCTTAGCGAGGCTAAAAACGATTGTTTGATTAATTTAAACGTATGAACAAAGAAGAACTACGCCGGCAACAGGCATTGGAATATCATGCCAAAGGAAGACCGGGAAAAATTGAAGTAATTCCTACCAAAGAAGCCAAAACACAGCGTGACTTATCATTAGCATATTCACCAGGCGTTGCGGTGCCCTGCATGGAGATTTTTAATAATCCCGAAGATGTGTACAAATACACAGCCAAAGGAAATCTTGTGGCCGTTATCAGCAATGGAACAGCCGTACTTGGTCTGGGCGATATTGGTCCCGAAGCAGGTAAACCGGTCATGGAAGGGAAAGGTGTACTCTTCAAAATTTTTGCAGACATTGATGTATTCGATATCGAGATCAATGAAAAAGATCCGGAAAAATTTGTAGAGATCGTAAAAGCGCTTGAACCAACATTCGGCGGCATCAATCTTGAAGATATTAAAGCACCCGAATGTTTTTACATTGAAAAGCGTTTGAAAGAAGAGATGAAAATTCCGCTGATGCACGATGATCAGCATGGTACTGCCATCATCAGTGCTGCTGCCCTCATCAATGCATTGGAATTACAGAAAAAGAAAATTGAGAAAGTACAGATTGTTGTAAATGGTGCAGGTGCTGCAGCTATCTCCTGCATCAGACTGTATGTTGCATTAGGTGCAAAAAAAGAAAATATAAAAGTATTCGACAGTAAAGGTCTCATCCAGGACGAACGTACAGACCTCGACGATCAGAAAAAAGAATTCGTCATAAAAAGTAAACCTATGACGCTGGATGAAGGCATGAAGAATGCCGATGTATTCATTGGTTTAAGTAAAGGCAATACCGTATCGAAAGAAATGGTGAAGAGCATGGCGAAAAACCCGATCGTGTTCGCTATGGCCAATCCTGATCCTGAGATCACGTATGAAGATGCAACTGAAGCACGAAAAGATGTGATCATGGGTACAGGCCGCAGCGATTATCCGAACCAGATCAACAATGTATTGGGTTTCCCTTACATTTTCCGTGGTGCGTTGGATGTGCGTGCAACCAAGATCAACGAAGAAATGAAACTCGCCGCTGTAAAAGCATTGGCCGAGTTAACAAAAACAACGGTGCCTGATATTGTGAACATGGCGTACAACGAAAAAAATATCTCGTTTGGCCCATCATATATTATTCCAAAGCCGCTTGATCCACGTTTGTTAAGTTATGTAGCACCTGCTGTTGCAAAAGCAGCTATTGAAAGCGGTGTTGCGCAACACGTCATTACCGATTGGGATGCATACGAAGAACAACTCAACAAACGCTTGGGTATCGATAACCAGTTGTTACGTGCCATTGGCAGCAAAGCACGTAAAGATCCACGCCGTGTGGTGTTTGCCGATGCAGAAAATGTAAAAGTGCTGAAGGCTGCACAAATGGCATTTGAAGAAGGCGTGGCTTACCCGATTTTATTGGGCGATGTAAACAACATCAACGACATGGCCGAAGTAAACGGTATTGACCTTGATGGTATTCCTGTACTTGATCCAAAAAGCAGGGACAAAGAAACAGAAGCCATGCGTCAGAAATTTGGTGAACTGTTTTTCCAGAAACGCCAGCGTAAAGGCCTCAACCGTTACGAAGCAGTGAAAGCCATGAAAGAGCGTACACACTTTGGTTGTATGATGGTGGAAACAGGTGAAGCAGATGCATTGATCAGCGGCTTAAGCAGAAAATATTCTGATACCATTCGTCCTGCATTGCAGATCATTGGAAAAGATGAAGATGTATGCAAAATTGCAGGCATGTACATTATGCTCACCAAGCGTGGGCCATTGTTCCTTGCTGATGCAACTGTAAACTTTAACCCAAGTGCCGAAGAGTTGGCTGATATTACATTGCTGGTATCGAAAGAAGTAAAAGCATTTGGTATTACACCACGTGTGGCCATGCTCAGCTATTCCAACTTTGGCAGCAGCGATAGTCCTGAAGCAAAGCTGGTGGCCAATGCAAGAGCCATTGTTAAGAAGCGTGATCCAAAGCTGGTGTGCGAAGGTGATATTCAGCCATTGGTGGCATTCAATAAAGAGATATTGAAGGAGAATTATCCGTTCAGCGAACTGGTGAGTGGCGAACCCAATGTCCTCATCTTCCCTAATCTTGCCAGCAGCAATATTGCTTACAACCTGTTGCAGGAAGTGGGCGATTCAGATGCCATCGGACCTATTCTTTTAGGTTTGAAAAAATCTGTGCACATTCTGCAACTCGGCAGCTCTGTACGTTCCATTTTTAACATGGTGCTTATTTCCGTTGTGGATGCACAAATGAAAGGACTGGCAAACGCAGAAGAAGAGATCAGAAAATCACCCTGGTGGAAACGCTTCCGCAAAGTGAGTCACGACATGTAGGCAACAAAAGTCCATAGTTGATAGACAACAGACCACAGTAGATTCTAAAAATTAATCGTTTCCTGGTTAGTTTAATTGTACTGTGGTCTGTTTACTACTATTAAGAGACATAAAAATGTAGTTGATTGATATTATTTGCATTCTCCAATAAAGGAATCTGCTGTGGTCTGTCATCTATCGGCTAACCATTATTTCACTATCTTCATTCTATGAATTTTTTCACCCATTTTGGCCGTTACCTTTTGATGATCAAGGGTATGTTTTCACGGCCGGAAAACATGCGGTTATACTGGAAGGAATTAATGCACCAGTGTAATGAGATCGGTATCCGCTCAGTTGGTATTGTTGTAATTATCTCCATCTTTCTTGGTGCGGTAACAACTGTTCAAACAGCTTATCAGCTGGTAACACCACTTATTCCAAAAACAGTTATTGCCGTTATTGTTCGTGATAATATTATTCTTGAACTGGCGCCCACATTGATCTGTGTTGTACTGGCAGGTGTTGTTGGCAGCCGTATTGCATCGGAGTTGGGTAATATGCGCATAAGCGAACAGATCGATGCACTGGAAATCATGGGCATCAACACAAAGGCGTATTTAATTATGCCGAAAATTTTGGCAGCGTTGATTGTTGTGCCTTGTCTTGTGGTATTGGCTGCTGTGCTTGGCATCTGGGGTGGTAAAGTTGCAGGCAATTTATCAGGCATTCTTCCGCCTGAAATTTACAACAATGGTTTGCTGGAAGATTTTATTCCTTACAATGTATTCTTTGCTTTAAGCAAAACATATACGTATGCATTCATCATTTCCAGTATTCCTGCTTATTACGGATACCATGTTGAAGGAGGTTCGCTGGAAATAGGAAGAGCAAGTACCAAATCGGTAATTGTAAGCTGTATCTTAATCTTATTAGCCGATTACGCATTGGCTGCACTCTTGTTATAACATCATGATCGAGATAAAAAATATCAGTAAAGGTTTTGCAGGCCGCACGGTGATCAACAACGTATCGGCTTCGCTTGAAACGGGTAAATGCAACCTCATTATCGGCGCTAGCGGCAGCGGTAAAACGGTGATGATGAAATGTCTCATTGGTTTGTTTGAACCCGACAGCGGCGAAGTGTTGTATGATGGTGCCAGCATTACCACCATGAATGATGAAGAACGTAAACTGCTTCGTCAGCAAATTGGCATGCTGTTCCAGGGGTCTGCTTTGTTTGATTCAATGACGGTGGAACAGAATGTAATGTTCCCGCTTGACATGTTCACCAAACTCAATCAAAAACAAAAACTTGATAAGGTAAACGAAGTACTTGCAAGAGTAAACCTGACCGGTGCCAATAATAAATTTCCTTCGGAAATAAGTGGTGGCATGAAAAAACGTGTGGGTATTGCAAGGGCCATTGTACTGAACCCTAAGTTTTTGTTTTGTGATGAACCCAACTCTGGTCTTGATCCAAAAACATCATTGGTGATCGATCAACTCATTAAAGAAATTACCACAGAGTTTGGCATGACCACCGTTGTGAACACACACGACATGAACAGTGTAATGGAAATTGGCGATAAGATCATTTTCATGCACCAGGGACAAAAAGAATGGGAGGGCACGAATAAAGACATCATCTTCAGCAAAAACCAGGAACTGAACAGTTTCATTTTTGCATCCGACTTTTTGCAAGGCGCAAAAGACATGCGTATGCTGGAAGCACAAGGAAAGATCGATTCCGAAGGAAATATTATTGAGTGATATAGTGGCAGGCTTGATCTCCCACTGGGGAGAAATTAAAACAAACCCGTTTTAATTCAACACGATGAGATTAAAGCATAAACTTACCTTTCTGTTTATTCTGCTGTTTGTATTGCCTGTGCTTGCACATGAATTCTGGCTGGAGCCTCAGCAATATATTTTCTCCCGCACCGAAGAAGTGAATATCCGTTTTAAAGCTGGTGAACATTTTACCGGCGAAAACTGGCATGGCAATAACCAGAAAGTAAAGCTGCTCCATTTATATTATGCCGATGTGATGGATGACCTTAGTGAAGATGGGCTGACAGAAGAAGAAGGCGACTCATTGCAATTTTCAATGCATGAAGATGGCACTGTACTGGTTGCTTTCAACAATACCAATTCCTTTATTGAACTGGAAGCAGAAAAATTCAATGCCTACCTGGAAGAAGATGGATTACAGTCGGCCATTGATTACCGAAGGCAGCACAACGAAACCGATTCAATTGGCCGGGAATATTACCAGCGTTCAGTTAAAACCATTATACAGGTGGGCAGCACAAAAACAAATGTGTACAAAAAGAAAACGGAGTTGCCTGTTGATATTATTCCACTCTCCCATCCTTATGCATTAAAAAACGGCGATTCGCTTACTGTACAGGTTTTGTTTCATGATGAACCGCTGGCAAACAGCATGATAAAAACATGGCATAAACACACAACAGGTGTAACAACGGCCAGCTATATAAGTAATGAAAAAGGACAGATCACATTCCCTGTTACAACCAGCGGCGAATGGATGGTGAGTTGTGTACACATGACACGACTGGAAGACGATTCTAAAGCACTATGGCAAAGCTATTGGGGCAGTTTAACATGGGGGTATACGGGAAAGAATATCAACACGGCAATGGCGAGATAAAGATTCAAAAAACAAAAGCTAAATTCCAATGGGCAAACGACTACATTACCCTGTAAGACTTTTGTTTATTGCACATGGTATC
>JAACZX010000184.1 GCA_009996555.1 Chitinophagaceae bacterium
GAGTAAATGGAACTGTAATACTTACACCTCCATCTTTTGCTGCTTTTTCAACAGCAGCACAACCTGCCAATACAATCAGATCAGCCAATGAAACCTGCTTGCCGCTTTGTGCTGCATTAAATTCTTTTTGAATGGCTTCAAGTTTATCCAGCACGGTTGAAAGTTGTGCAGGATTATTCACAGCCCAGAATTTTTGCGGAGCTAAACGGATGCGTGCACCATTTGCACCACCACGTTTATCTGAACCACGGAAAGTAGATGCTGATGCCCATGCTGTAGAAACCAATTGCGAAACAGTTAAACCACTTGCAAGGATCTTTCCTTTCAATGCTGTAATATCTGCATCGTTGATCAATTCGTGTGTAACTGCAGGAACAGGATCTTGCCAGATCAGTTCTTCAGCTGGCACTTCCGCACCAAGGTAACGGTTGCGTGGTCCCATATCACGGTGTGTGAGTTTGTACCATGCACGTGCAAATGCATCAGCAAACTGTTCGGGATGTTCAAAGAAGCGGCGTGAGATTTTTTCATACGCCGGATCAAAACGCAGCGACAGATCAGTTGTGAGCATAAATGGTGCATGACGTTTATTCGGATCATGCGCATCGGGCACTAAACCTTCACCAGCATTGCCTTTTGGTTTCCACTGGTGTGCACCCGCCGGACTTTTTGTTAATTCCCATTCGTAGTTAAACAGGTTTTCAAAAAAGTTATTGCTCCATTTTGTAGGAGTAGTAGTCCATGCACCTTCCAGTCCGCTGGTGATAGTATCTTCAGCATTTCCTTTGCCGAATGAATTTTTCCAGCCCAGGCTTTGTTCTTCAATGCTTGCAGCTGCGGGTTCTTTACCAACATGCGATTCTGGAGCAGCACCATGTGTTTTACCAAAACTGTGACCGCCTGCAATCAGTGCCACCGTTTCTTCATCATTCATGGCCATACGTGCAAATGTTTCACGAATGTCTCTTGCCGCAGCAATAGGATCGGGGTTGCCATCTGGTCCTTGCGGATTTACATAGATCAAACCCATTTGTACAGCTGCCAGCGGATTTTCAAGATCACGATCGCCTGAGTAACGGCTGTGCGGATTATTACTTAATGCCAGCCATTCTTTTTCACTTCCCCAATACACATCTTCTTCCGGTTCCCACACATCTTCACGGCCGCCACCAAAACCAAAAGTTTTAAAACCCATTGTTTCAAGTGCCACATTACCTGCAAGGATCATCAGATCGGCCCATGAAATGCTTTTGCCATATTTCTTTTTAACAGGCCACAGTAATAAACGGGCCTTATCAAGGTTGGCATTATCGGGCCAGCTGTTGAGTGGAGCAAAACGTTGCGTACCGGAACCGGCTCCACCACGACCATCGTGAATGCGGTAAGTACCTGCACTATGCCATGCCATACGGATCATGAAAGGGCCGTAATGACCATAGTCTGCCGGCCACCAATCCTGCGAATTGGTCATCAGTTCAGCAAGATCTTTTTTTACTGCTGCCAGATCAAGTTTTTTAAATTCTTCAGCATAGTTAAACGATTCACCCATTGGGTTTGAAAGCGAAGAATGCTGACGGAGAATGTTCAGCTTTAACTGGTTTGGCCACCAGTCACGGTTACGTGTGCCGCCACCAGCTGCACTGTTTTTAAAGGAAGATGCGCCTGTGCCAACAACCGGGCATTTGCCTTGCGATGTGTTATTATCCATAATCTAAATTGTTACGTTATACAATAAATGGGTTCAATCGTTTTTTGCGGGCTTCAAAACTACACACTCTTCTCGATAATTCATATTGATTGTTTTTATGATTATATAGTTTTTGCTTATGATATTGGTCAGTTATTCTGTTGCCTGCCAACTGCTGAGAACATAAGAATTTCTGTTAACAGTTTGCCGCATTAATGGGAGTGATGACGGAATTTTATTGCAGGCAGTGAAGTGGATTGTTCATGAACTTTTAATAATAAGCTATATCTTGGAACAGGTTTCTTACTCTTACCTATTGAAACCAATCAAGCCATATTGTTAACGACTATCTGCCCAATTCAATGAATCAAACAGCCGATCAAAAGTTGCTTCTGCACCAGTCGTTGGAGCGTTTATTTGGAACAATGAACGAAGAGCAACTGGAGAATATTCTGAAAGTTACATCAATACTTGAATTTGAAGCAGGGCAGTACCTGTTTCAGCAAGGTGAAAAAGGACATTCTTTCTACATCGTTTTATCGGGCCGCTTCAGAGCAATGCAACGCACCGAAAATGGTATTTATATACTGGGCGATATTTCAGCAGGTGAACCGATCGGAGAATTTTCGTTATTTACGCAGGAGCCACACAGTGCATCGGTAGTTGCTTTAAGAAGATCGTCTATTCTGCAGCTTGAAGATGATGATTATAAAACACTGGTGCAGCAATTTCCTTCTTTCGCCAACAGCATTACAAAGTTTATTATTGAACGGATGCGCCGCAACAGTCATCAAACAAGAATGGATGCTGCGCCTAAAAATATTGCCGTAGTAAATCTGCAACCGGCCAATGATGTTAGTGCTTACACCGGTGCTATTCAACAGGAGTTACAGAACATGGGCTTTGGCATCAGTATTTATGATGACAGTTCACATACCGGGGAAAATGATCACAGCACATTTGATGCAATGGAAAAACAACCTGGTCTCAATTTTCTTGTATGTGATATGAAAAATGCTGAATGGGCCAGGCAATGTATTGCTTACTGCGACCTTGTGATTGTGGCAACCGATTTTAATGCAGACGCTGATCTTTACGATATTGAAAAAGCATTGCATTTGTATTCAGATAATGTGATGAATAAAAAGATCTACCTGTTATTGCTGCACCAGGGGATAACAACGCTGCCTTCTAATACCCGGCGCTGGTTTCAAGAACGGGTAACCGATCTGCATTTACACCTGAGGAAAAATAATGCGGCAGACACACGCAGGTTTTGCCGTATTGTAACACACCAGGCAATCGGGTTGGTGTTAGGCGGCGGCGGTGCACGTGGATTTGCACATGTGGGAGCAGCAAAAGCTTTAATTGAACAGGGGATTGAAGTGGATTTTATTGGTGGCACAAGTGCAGGTGCAGTGTACGGAGCAGGTTTATCTCTTCTTGATTTTGATTTTGAAAAGGTGGCTGTTATGTGCAGGCTGGCAGCAGACAGTAAGTTAACGTCCAACGATCTTACATTGCCGATCGTATCGCTGATGTCGGGTAAAAAGATCAGGCGGTTTTTAGCAACCATGTTTGCTGATTATTATTTGGAGGATCTGTGGGTGGATACTTATTGTGTGTCGACTAATTTTTCAAACGCTTCCCTGAAAATTCATGACAGGGGATTGATCCAGTTGCAGGTGGCAGCCAGTATGGCCATACCGGGTGTATTTCCTCCGGTGATCATCAATAAACATTTGCATATTGACGGCGGCGTTATCGATAATCTTCCTGTTGAAGTAATGTATAAAAAACCTGTGCGGCACATTATTGCAGTGTCATTATCGGCTGAAGAAACAGCGATGGTTGATTTGCACGAGGTGCCCTCTTCGTGGGAATTATTCTGGAGTAAAGTAACTGGAACCACCACTCATCAGCTACCCGGCATTTCATCCATACTTGTAAACAGTATTACCATTAACAGCAGGCACAGGCGGGAGAACAGCAGATCAAACGTATCGATGTTTCTTGAGCTGGATATGAAAGAGTTTAAATTTTTAGATTGGGCAAACTGGCAGCAATTAATTGAGAAAGGGTATAGTCAAACAAAACAAAAACTTGCCGAAACGCAAAGCGAATTACAGTTCTGGAAATAATTCAACAATAACTAATTCGGTAAGTATTTAATAAAAAAGCGGGCGGCATTTTCAGCCGCCCGTTAGATTTACCTGCCATTTTTATTCCATATTGCTGTTTTAGTCGTTTACTCATGCATCACCATAACCGGCACATTGCTGTGAAAGGCGAGTTCCTTTGTATGACTGCCGGAAAAGATCTTTTCAACAAGATTGTGTTTTTGCGGAATGACGAGCAGCAGTTCTATTCCGAATTTTCCGGCATACTCGTTCAATCCTTCCACCATATCCAGGTTATCGATAAAATGATATTGCGGTTTGTAAAACTGAAACATCGATTCTACCAAACCGCTTTGGAATGGTGTGTCATTTGTCCATTGCCTGTTTTTAAAATCAACATTCAGTACATGAAGTCTTGCACCGGTTGACTGGATCAGATCTTTTACCATATTATCGGGGATGGTATCTGTTACATCACGAAAATCGGTGGTGAGACCAATGTCATTGATCCTTGTAAATACTGCATTGTGCGGAACAATGAGTACGGGCACTTTGCAACTGTTTGCCACAGCAAGTGTATTACTGCCAATCAGTTTTTCTTTCATTCTGCTTGCGCCTGTTATACCCATGATGATGAATGCCACCTGCATAGCATCGGTGAGTGATTGGATCACATCCACCAGGTCGCCATCAAAGATCATGTGCTGTACTTTAATGAGCGGCTCCATTTCTGCCAGCTGATCGGCAAGGAGCTTCAATTCTTTCTTCTTCATCTCACGCAGATCCTCAGCTGATACTTCAATGCCCTGGTACAGCGGCAGTACAAAAGGATCTTTATAAGCATGAACAAGTATCAGTTTGCCGCCCACCTGTTTTGCATATTGTAACGCATAGGAAGCAGCATTGAGCGAGGTAGAGGAGAAGTCTACAGGAACAAGAATCGTTTTCATATACCTGAATTTTACATAAAGCTAAGTTGCTGCCTGTTACTGTTCAATGATGAATGTCAGAGCTGCTGCAATCATCCATCAGGGGTATTGGCTCAGGGCCGGCTGTAAACAGGAACAATGTTTTTTTGCCAAATCTTTGTGTATTTTTCGTGTTCAATGCATCAAATAAAAAAACTGCTTATGAAATCAATGTTTGCAACTGCACTGCTTGCTCTGTTATTTTTTGTCAGCTCTTGTTCAGGTTCAAGAAAAACAACATCAGGAAAAACAGGAACAGGTTCCTCTGTTTCCACTGCAAAGATCGACTATGCCATGCTCAACAATTCTACGTTTGCATTGGCTGATGTATCAGCGGATGCATCGTATGGATATAAAGTGGAGAACCCCATTAAAGTGGGTGGTTCAAAAGAACAGAGCGGTCCGGCTAATGAGCGTCGCTTTTTAAATGCATTGCTTGGACCGAATGGTGAAGCTGTAACCTACAACCGTCTTGGAAGTTGCTGCGCTTTTGAAACACCCAATGGTTTGATCGGAAACACGGGGCTGCTTGATAAGTATGAAGTGAAATATGAAGGATTGGAAAAGCCCATCATTCTCTA
>JAACZX010000185.1 GCA_009996555.1 Chitinophagaceae bacterium
AGCTAACCAGGTTGACCCTGTTATTCCGCAAACAAAAACAGCTTCATCCAACACTACTACTGATGTTGAACCCACACAGGTTGACGGGCCAACATGCAGTATGCAGGACGGATGCATCAGTTGCGGATCGTAAAAAAATACATTGCAGCGGCAGAGAAGATGTGCAGGCATGAACATAAAAATGTCTACGTTGTTTACAGAACAGAAAGAACTTTACAACAACCGTTGATATGACAAAAGAAAAAACATGCAGCAGATGTGGTATTGTTTTCGGATGCAGTACGGAGGATAACGGTAGCAGCTGTTGGTGCAACCGTTATCCTCCTTTGTTTATACCCGATCCTGTTATCAATTGTATGTGCCCCGATTGTTTGCACAAAGCAACAAAAGAAAAGATCGATGCCTACGTTGCTGACATGACGCCTGAAAAAGCGTTGAATCATAACATAGCGAAAGATCTTCCGCCGGCTAAACAGTTAATTGAAGGGATCGACTACTATATTGAAAACAGCTTTTTTGTATTTACCGCATGGCATCATTTACGCAGAGGTTACTGTTGCAGAAGCGGGTGCAGGCATTGTCCTTATGGATTTAAAAAGCAAACCGTATGATCATTTTTATAACAGGTGGTGCACGCAGCGGTAAAAGCAGGTATGCACAGGAACGGACACTGCTGCTTAGTAACAATCCTGTGTATGTAGCAACAGCCAAAGTGTGGGACAATGATTTTGAGCAACGTGTAAAGCGTCATCAAAACGACCGTGATGAACGCTGGACAAATTTTGAAGAACAACGCAACGTAAGTGCATTGCCCATTGATAACCGTGTAACCATGATCGATTGTGTAACATTATGGCTCACCAATTTTTTTGCAGACACAAAAAATGACATTCATGCATCGCTTGATTTGTTGAAGAAAGAAATTGATGCATTGCATGAAAAACCCGGCACTTTCTTTATCATCAGCAATGAAATTGGAATGGGCGTACATGCTGATACAGAGATCGGCCGTCAGTTCACCGACTTGCAGGGCTGGGCCAATCAATATATCGCATCAAAAGCTGATGAGGTTGTGTTGATGGTTAGCGGGATAGCTGTCAAGATAAAGTAGTTTCTGGTTTTTAATTTATTGTTTGTAGTTGCTTATTGCCCGTTGACTATTCACCATTGACCATTGACAACTCATCACATGATCCCATCTATATTTTGCTGGAGCGGCGGAAAAGACAGCAGCTATGCGTTGCATAAAGTGTTGCAGGAAGGCCTGTACGATGTAAAGTATTTGCTCAGCACCTTCAATGGCAATTACAAACGCTTATCGATGCATGGTGTGCGGGAAGAATTGATTGAAGCACAGGCTGCATCTATTGGTATTCCATTGCTGAAAGCCTATGTATATGAAGCCAGCAATGCAGAATATGAACAGCAGATGAAAACTATTTTACTGCAGGCAAAAGCAGAAGGTATCAATCATGTATTATATGGTGATCTGTTCTTAGAAGACCTGCGTGCATACCGTGAAAGTAAAATGAAGGAACTTGATATGCATTGTGTATTCCCCATCTGGAAAACTGATACACAATGGATGATCAACGATTTTGTGGCGAAAGGGTTTCAATCTGTTCTCTGCTGCATTAACGATGGTTATTTAGATGAAAGCTGGGTTGGCCGAACCATCGATCAGCAATTCATCTATGAACTGCCATCAACTGTTGATCCATGCGGCGAGAATGGTGAGTTTCATTCTTTTTGTTATAACGGCCCCGTCTTTAAACAACCAATTCCTGTTGCAACCGGTGAAAAAACTTATAAAGCTTTAGAAATAAAAACCAGCGATCACCCAACGCCTATCAAAGATGTGGACACAAAGGGTTTCTGGTTTTGCGATCTCGTTTTACAAAATCATTCTTCATGACAATTCAAGAACAACTGCTGCATAAGATCAACAACAAAACGAAACCGGTTGGCGCATTGGGCATGCTGGAAGAACTTGCGTTGAAGATCGGTACAATTCAAAACACATTGTCACCAATCATTAACAAACCGCATATTGTTGTGTTTGCAGGCGATCATGGCATTGCCGCAACAGGAAAAGTAAATCCCTACCCGCAAGCTGTGACTGCACAAATGGTTTTGAACTTTGTGAACGGCGGTGCTGCCATTAATGTGTTTACCAAACAACACAACATTGGTTTAACAGTTGTTGATGCAGGTGTGAATGTTGATTTTGATCCATCGTTACCAATTGTTCATGCAAAGATCAATCATGGTACAGCCGATTACAGCCAATACAATGCCATGAGTATTGATGAAGTAAATGCTGCAATTGAAAAAGGCAGAAGCATTGTGCAGGCGTTGTTTGATGAAGGATGCAATACAATCGGCTTTGGCGAAATGGGTATTGGCAATACATCATCTGCATCACTTATCATGCATCATCTGTTAAATCTTCCGTTGAATGAATGTGTGGGAAGAGGAACCGGTGCAAACGATGAACAGTTGCAACGCAAGCTCGGTACATTAGAAGATGTAAGTCGTTTGCATGAACTCAACCGATACGATATTACAGCACATCAACTGCTTTGCCGTATTGGTGGTTTTGAAATTGCCATGATGTGCGGTGCATATTTAAAAGCAGTCGAGTTGAACATGGTTGTTGTTCTTGACGGATTTATTTCCACCGCTGCATTGCTGGTTGCAAAGAAAATGTATGCACAACAGCCGACAAAGTCTCCCCTCTGGGGAGATTTAGAGGGGCTCCTTGTGTTTGCACATTGCTCCGACGAGAACGGGCATCGTAAAATGCTGGAACATCTCAATGCAAAACCAATTTTACAATTAGGAATGCGCTTGGGCGAAGGTACAGGTGCTGCATTAGCCATTCCCATTTTACAAAGTGCAATTGCATTCCTGAATGAAATGGCGAGTTTTGAAAGTGCTGGTGTAAGCGGGAAAGAATAATTTCTTTTGCCGGGAAGACGGAAAGGCGGAAAGACTATCGAATTTATTTTTCTTCCAGCCTTTTCATCTTACCGGCTTTCTTTCATAATCGAGGCTCAATCATTTATCTTGCAGCAACATGCGCAAACAAATTGAAATATTCTTTACCGCCTTAATGTTTTACACAAGGATCCCCTGCCCCAAGTGGGTAACACATGATCCGGAGTATCTCAACAAAGCCACCCGCTATTTTCCGTTCATCGGCTGGATCGTTGCTGCTGTTAGTGCAGGAGTGTACATGGCTACAGATTTTTTTCTTGGTGCACCTATCGCCATTCTGTTATCAATAATTGCTGCTGTATTAACAACAGGTGCATTTCATGAAGATGGATTTGCTGATGTGTGCGATGCCTTTGGCGGCGGCTGGACCAAACAAAAGATCCTCGACATTATGAAGGATAGCCGAGTTGGTGCATACGGCGTTATCGGCATGATATTGATACTTCTATTAAAGTTTACGGCATTAAGTGCAATTCCGTTCAGCCAAATGTGGATGGTGCTGTTAGCTGCACATAGTTTCTCCCGTTTATGTGCAGTGCTCATTGTTGCAACAAGTCAATATGTTCGTGAGAATGATGATGCGAAAGCAAAACCATTGGCCAAATCAATTACAGCAAAAGAAATTATACCTGCAATTGTATTTGGTTTAGCACCATTATTGTTATTTCAACGTTTTGAAATTTTATACATACTCATTCTTCCGTTGCTTGGCACTTTTTTCCTGAGAAGATATTTTCACAAGTGGATCGGTGGTTATACCGGCGATTGTTTAGGTGCAACACAACAGGTGACGGAAGTATTGTTTTACTTAGGCCTGGTTGCTTTCTGGAAAATTGAGTACATACTTTTGTAAATTTTACTGCTAACGATTTATTTCAAATAGATTGAACAATATGAGCCTGGAAATTTATCTTATACGTCACACAACACCTGCTGTTGAAAAAGGTACTTGTTACGGACAGGCTGATCTTGATGTAACCGAAAGCTTCCTGGCTGAAGCAGCATTGATCCAAGCACATTTGCCTTTGCATATCCAAAGCGTTTACGCCAGTCCGTTACAGCGGTGCAGCAAACTGGCGCAGCATTTATTTCCATCGCACAATATTTCCTTTCATGATGAGCTGAAAGAAATTGACTGCGGCGAGTGGGAGCTTCGCAAGTGGGATGATATTCCGCAGGAGATTGTAATGCCGTGGATGAATGATTTTGTAAATGTGCGTATACCTGGTGGTGAAAGCTATCTTGATCTGCTGGCCCGCACTTCTTCCCTCTTCAACAGCATTGCAGCTAAACAGGAACATGCAGCTATTGTATCGCATGGCGGGGTAATGCGTAGCATTCTTTCGCATCTTACCAATACTCCGCTCATCGAGTCGTTCAATGTATTTAAACTGCAGTATGGTTGTGTGGTAAAGTTGTCTTTAATCGAAAATCAGTTTGTACATGAAGTATTGCATAACGTGCAGAGTACATCGGAGCAACATAAGCCCACTTATCGGTGAGCCACCCTTGAAGAAAGCGGCTGACTCACCGGTCATTTAAGAAAAGTTATCTTTGCCCAAACAATCGCTATGAACTTCGATTTCAGCCTCAGCCAGCTGCTTACGGTTTCCTTTACATTATTTGCGGTAATCGATATCATCGGTTCTATCCCCTTGCTCATTGCCATGAAAGATAAAATGGGCGCTATCCGTGAACTCAAAGCCACACTTATTTCCGGTGCGTTGATGATCCTGTTTTTGTTTGTAGGCGAATCGTTTTTGCAAATGCTGGGAGTCGATCGCCGTTCATTTGCTGTGGCAGGTTCTATTGTGATTTTTGTACTGGGACTGGAAATGGTGCTGGGTCATGAATTTTTCAAAAGCGACAATAATGCGAAAAGCGGAACCGTAGTTCCAATTGCCTTCCCCATTATTGCAGGAAGCGGAACGCTCACCACTATTATGTCGCTGGGCGCCAACTATTCAAATGTGGTTATCCTCATCGCCATTCTTTTAAACCTGGTGGTGGTGTTCGTTGTATTAAAATCGTTGCAATACATAGAAAAATTGCTTGGTCCTGCAGGTTTACTTGCTGTGCGGAAATTTTTTGGCGTAATATTGCTGGCCATTGCCGTAAAAATATTTGCTGGTAATGCAGGTGGATTGATCAAATAAAGAAACAATGTCCAAAAAACAAAACCCAAATTCCAAGAGCTAACTATCACCTGCCTTGTGATTTGTTTTTTGGATACTTGATTTTTTGTCTGGCCTCGTAGTACAATGGATAGTATAAGAGTTTCCGAAGCTCCAGATACAGGTTCGATTCCTGTCGAGGCTACTACTTA
>JAACZX010000186.1 GCA_009996555.1 Chitinophagaceae bacterium
AGCTGCCTGTGTGCGTAAATAATACATGCCCGTTTTCAACCCTTTTTTCCAGCCATAAAAATGCATGGATGTAAGTTTTGATGCAGAGGGGCTGTCAACAAACAGGTTGAGCGATTGTGACTGACAGATGAATGCACCACGATCAGCAGCCATATCAATGATATTACGTTGCTTGATTTCCCAAACTGTTTTGTACAGTTCTTTAATAGCAGCAGGAATTTCTTCGATGTGTTGAACAGAGCCATTGGCTGCAATGATCTTATTCTTCATATCATTATTCCACAAACCAAGTTCAACAAGATCTTTCAGCAAGTGCTTGTTAACTACAATGAACTCTCCGCTTAATACACGTCTTGTATAAATGTTGGAGGTATATGGTTCAAAACATTCGTTGTTGCCGAATATCTGTGAAGTGGAAGCTGTGGGCATTGGCGCAAGTAAAAGCGAGTTGCGTACACCATGTTGTTTCACTTCCTGTTTCAGCAAATCCCAGTTCCAGCGGTCAGATGGTGTTACGCCCCACATATCAAACTGGAAAATACCTTTTGATACCGGTGAGCCTTCGTATGTGGAATAAGCACCTTCTGTTTTTGCAAGATCTTTACTTGCTGTCATAGCAGCAAAGTAGATGGTTTCGAAAATATTTTTATTTAAGATCTTAGCCAAGTCACTTTCAAACGGCAAACGCAGCAGGATAAATACATCGGCCAAACCCTGTACACCTAAACCAATCGGGCGGTGCTTCAGGTTTGAGTTCTTTGCTTCTTCTACCGGGTAGTAATTGTTATCAATGATCTTGTTGAGATTCTTTGTTGCCTGGTAAGTTACTTCGTACAGTTTTTCATGATCAAACGTTCCGTTTACCACAAATTTTGGTAACGCAATTGACGCCAGGTTACAAACAGCTACTTCATCAGGGCTGGTGTATTCCATGATCTCGGTACACAGGTTGCTGCTTTTAATCGTGCCCAGGTTTTGCTGATTGCTTTTACGGTTGGCAGCATCTTTATACAGCATATAAGGCGTGCCCGTTTCAATTTGTGAATCGAGGATGGCAAACCAAAGATCCTGTGCTTTGATTGTTTTGCGTGCCCTGCCTTCCTGTTCGTAGCGAGTATACAGTTGTTCAAACTCTTCGCCCCAGCACTCGCTTAAGCCCGGTGCTTCATTAGGGCAGAACAAACTCCAGTCTTCATTTGCTTCCACACGTTTCATAAACAGATCGCAGATCCACAATGCATAAAAAAGATCCCTTGCACGTAATTCTTCTTTACCATGATTTTTACGCAGGTCAAGAAACTCAAATACATCAGCATGCCATGGTTCAAGATAAATAGCAAATGCGCCTTTGCGTTTACCACCGCCCTGGTCAACGTAACGTGCAGTATCATTATACACACGCAGCATGGGTATAATACCATTGCTGGTTCCGTTTGTGCCACCAATATAACTGCCGGTAGCACGGATGTTGTGAATAGCTAAACCAATACCGCCTGCACTCTGCGAAATTTTAGCTGTTTGTTTGAGTGTATCATAAATACCATCAATGCTGTCTTCTTTCATTGTTAACAGAAAGCAGGAGCTCATTTGTGGTTTTGGTGTGCCAGAGTTGAACAACGTAGGAGTGGCATGTGTCATCCATTTTTCACTCAGGAGATGATATGTTTTAATGGCTTCTTCAATATCGTTTTTGTGAATGCCTACAGCCACACGCATATACATGTGTTGCGGACGTTCCGCAATTTTTTCATCAATGCGCAGCAAGTACGATTTCTCCAGTGTTTTAAAACCAAAGTAATCAAACCCGTAATCACGGTCGTAAATGATGGTGCTGTCTAATACATCCGCATTTTCTTCAATGATCTGCATCACATCATCAGCAACCAGGGGCATCTTTTTTCCTGTTTTCTTATCGGTGTATTGATGCAGTTTGCGCATGGTGGCAGAGAAACGTTTGGTTGTACTCTTGTGCAGGTTACTTACTGCAATGCGTGATGCAAGAATTGCATAGTCGGGGTGAATGGTGGTGAGTGATGCAGCTGTTTCGGCTGCAAGGTTATCCAGCTCAGTGGTGGGCACACCATCATAAATACCTTCAATGGTTTTTTTCGCCACATCAATTACATTTACCAGCGGGCTTAAACCATAGCTGAGTTTTTCAATACGGGCTGTTACTTTATCGAACTTAACGGATTCTGTTTTGCCGCTTCTTTTTATTACGAACATATCTTTAATTTTTTCGTTGCTGTATCTCGGTTAATAAAATGTCGGATGTATGATAGCTGATTTATTGATGTCTGTTCATTTCCTTTATCAGACATCAACAAATCAACTTTTCTAAAAATCATCATCTGTGCTAAACACCTGCGAATCTTTGCTGGCCATAACACCTGCTTTCTGGTAATCGCCCACACGTTTTTCAAAGAAGTTAGTTTTGCCTTGCAGTGAGATCATTTCCATAAAATCGAACGGGTTGCTGCTGTTGAACATTTTTGAATAACCCAGTTCTGTTAACCAGCGGTCGGCAACAAACTCAATGTATTGCTGCATCAGTCGGGCATTCATCCCAATCAGGTCCACAGGCAATGCTTCGGTGATGAATTCTTTTTCAATGGTTACTGCATCGCCAATGATCGCTTTTACTTCTTCTTCAGAAAGTTTATTGTTGAGCATGCTGTACAGCAGGCATGCAAATTCGCAATGCAATCCTTCATCACGGCTGATGAGTTCATTGCTGAATGTTAAGCCCGGCATCAATCCTCTTTTCTTTAACCAGAAAATAGAACAGAAGCTGCCGCTGAAGAAAATACCTTCCACTGCTGCAAACGCAACAAGACGTTCTGCAAAATTTCCATTCTCGATCCAGCGCAAAGCCCACTCTGCTTTTTTTGTTACAGCAGGCACAGTGTCGATAGCATGAAAGAGTTTGTGTTTTTCCTGCGGGTCTTTAATGTATGTATCAATCAGCAATGCATAAGTTTCGCTGTGGATGTTCTCCATCATGATCTGGAAACCATAAAAACATCTTGCTTCCGGCAGTTGCACTTCGCTCATAAAATTCACAGCAAGATTTTCATTTACTATACCATCACTTGCAGCAAAAAATGCCAGTACATGCGAAATGAAATGACGTTCACCATCATTGAGTGCTGCCCAGTCTTTCAAATCACCACTCAGGTCAATTTCTTCTGCAGTCCAGAAACTTGCTTCATGCCGTTTATACTGTTCCCAAACTTTTGGGTAATTGATCGGGAGGATAACAAACCTGTCTTTGTTTTCCTTCAATAAAATTTCGTCGTTGTGCTCCATCATGCTTCCTTTTTTATTTAGAATCCCGGACGAAACGTATAGTGCTGAGAGAATAAGCTGCTAATAGCAGCGAAGCTTTCAGTACCATACTTTTCCTCCGAAAGTGTAGTGACAAATTATTTGCACCGGCAGGTCTTCTGACTTGTTCTCTGCTGACGAACCTTCCCATTCCCTGAACGGAACAGTGGTTTGCGGATGCAGCAGGATGAATGAAACTTAATGAGTGCCCAATGGGCTTAGCTCATCATTCATTATTGAATCATCGTAAGAACTTACAGCTACGGGGATAGTTCCGGACTGGCTTTTTTGGTGGATCAGCTTCACCGGATTCCCTTTTAATGAAACGTACTGTTTCAACCAGCGAAAGATAAAATAACAGCTTTTGAAAGAGACGAAAGATGAAAGTTATTAACCCCCTGTTGACAAAACAATTTTGAATGAGCAGGGCGCTTACAGGCAGTGCATTTGCGGCTTGCAGCTTTTTATTTACGATTTCGGGAAAAAGAAATCCGGAACAACCGGCAGGGTTTATAACCGCTGAAGGTGGTTCCGGATCTGCTGCGTTTTGTTAATGCTGCTATGCTAACTTCAATGAGGTGTAACGGGTCTTCATCCATTCAAATAAACCAAACATGATTCCGCTGTAAACAAGCGTGCCAATCAAAAAGTTTTTCATGTAAGGTGCACCTTGTGCATAGCATTTAACCAGGCTTGTAAAGCTGTGATCCATTGTTTGCCCGGTTGTAATATCTGTACAGCCAAACAGGAACACACCAAAATCAACCACCAGCCAGTAAACAAGTGTGCCGCCAATACCTGTAAGCACAACATTTTTTACGTTCACATTCTTCAGGAACAAACGACCGGCTAATACTATGAGCACAAAGCCTCCATACACCCAATACCAGCTTCCGTACATAATACCATATTGCCCGTTGTACACAAAGATGTTAATGATAAGATCACTTACCAAAAGTGTAAGCAAAGGAAATCCGAATGCTTTCCAGTTTTTGGAAAAATATGCACCACCAAACAAACCCATTGCACCAATGGGAGTGAAGTTGCTCAACGGATTGAGTTGTGCTGCATCAGGAATGCGCAACGCTGCAACGGCAATCATAATGATGGCCAGTACTGCAAAACGGGGATTGATCTTTTGTGACATAATTAATGAGCGATGAATGATGAGTAATGAGTGCGTTCAACTGATCAGTCATTACTCATCACAGATTATTAAAGATTAAAACGGATACCTCCCATGAAGTTGATACCTGGTGTGCTGTAACCCAATATTTCCACATAGTTTGTATTCAGCAGGTTTTTACCATCAGCAAATACAACCAGTTTGTTTTTAAAGAAACTGTATTCTGCATGCACACCCCACAATAGATAACTATCAAGATTTACCTGTGTGGAAGGCCAGGTGCCAAAATCCATATCGGTACGTTTGCCATAGTTGTAAACATTTGTGCTTACAAAAAATGAAGGCGTAGCCTGGTAACTGATAGTTGCACCAAATGAATGCTTAGGACGACGCAACAAGTTAAAGTAGCTGGTATCTTTTCCGCCTGCACCTTTCGTTGTTACTTTTCCATCGAGGAAACTATAATAAGCAGCCAGTTTTAATTTATTGTTGAACTGTATTGTTGGTTCAATTTCAAAACCATGATCATCCTGCTTATCATAGTTCTCGTACCTTGATGTGTAAATGATCACATCTTTGTTATGACGGTTGAAATACACTGCACGAACAGAAATTTTGTCATCGAGCAGTGATGTTTGTACACCAGCTTCAAATGTTTGTGAATGTTCAGGTTTCAGATCAGGATTTGCACCCCATGCGCCATACAACGCAGTAATGCCGGGAGCACGAAAAGCGGTAGCGTAGTTTACAAACAGCTTTGTGTTTTTATTCAACACATACGATGGATTGATGCTGTAAGTAAAATTATCGCCAAACTGAGAATGCATATTGTAACGTGCACCGGCTTCAAGAT
>JAACZX010000187.1 GCA_009996555.1 Chitinophagaceae bacterium
GTTCTATCTTTGCCGGCCTTCGTTCGCATAAAAAGTGAACAAATGACATCATAAAACATTGCACCGCATCGTTTTTGAAAGTAACTTTAAAACAACTAAGACAGGATACATGGAGTTTTCGGCCTCGCAAATTGCGCTCATCATTAAAGGTTCGGTAGAGGGTAATCCCAATGCAACAGTCAGTTCTTTCAGTAAAATTGAAGAAGCGGTTGCCGGCCAGCTCGCCTTTTTAGCCAATCCCAAATACGAAGATTATTTATACAGCACAGGTGCTTCTATCATCATTATAAACGAGGCACAGGAGCTGAAACAACCTCTTAACGCCACCCTCATACGTGTACCGGATGCTTATAGCGCCTTTGCCACTTTGCTGCAGGCTTATGAGCAGATCATGGAACAGAAAATGGTGGGCATACAGGAACCATCCTTTGTTGCCAAAACCGCCGTTATCAGTGAAAATGTATTTGTGGGAGCATTCAGTTACATTGGAGAAAATGTAAAGCTGGGAAAGAATGTAAAAATTCATCCTCACTGCTATCTCGGCAATAATGTGGTAATTGGTGATAACAGTATTCTTCATCCTGGTGTTAAGATCTATCATGATTGTAAAGTGGGCCAAAAAGTGATCATTCATGCCGGAACGGTACTGGGTGGTGATGGTTTTGGTTTTGCACCCCAGCCCGATGGCACGTATAAGAAAGTGCCCCAAATAGGCAATGTGGTGGTGGAAGATGAAGTAGAGATCGGCTCAAATTGTACAATAGACAGGGCTACCATGGGTTCAACCATTATTCACCATGGCGCCAAGCTCGACAACCTTATTCAGATTGCCCACAATGTGGAAATTGGCACATACACCGTTATTGCAGCCCAAACCGGCGTAAGCGGCAGTACCAAAATCGGCAGCAGGGTAATGATTGGCGGACAGGCAGGTATTGTGGGCCACATCACTATTGCCGATGGCAGCCGCATAAACGCCCAAAGCGGGGTAAGCAAATCACTCAAGCAGCCAAACAGTGTAGTAACCGGTTCGCCGGCATTTGACTATACCAGCACCCTGCGCAGCCAGGCTATTTTCCGCAGCCTGCCCGATATGGAAAAGCGCATTGCTGAACTGGAAATACTCATTAAGCAGCTAATGGCTGAAAAAGAAAGTATTTAGCCGGATTAGCCCTTACAATCGTTTCACCTCTTTTTTATTACTTTCGTGCCCATGAATCAGAGTAACGGCAACAGTCATTCCAACCAACATACACTTGCTGAGCCAATTACAATTTCCGGAGTAGGTATTCATACCGGGGCCGCAGTAAGCATGACATTAGAGCCAGCCGAACCAAATACAGGTATTGTTTTTCAACGTATTGATCTCGAAAACCAACCTATAGTTAAGGCTGATGTTGATTTTGTGGCAGAAACAAACCGCAGCACCACCCTTTCAAACAATGGCGCATCGGTAAGTACAGTGGAACATTTGCTGGCTGCTTTTGCCGGTTGTGAAATTGATAATGTGCTGGTGAAGATCGACGGACCGGAAGTTCCTATTCTCGACGGCAGTTCTCATCCCTTTGTGGAAGTATTACAAAAAGCCGGTCGTAAAAAACAGGATGCCATTAAAACATGGTACAGCATCGATCACAATATTTATTTCCTCGATGAAAATAAGAAGGTGGAAATGGTGGCAATGCCTGCCGACAGTTTCCGCATCAATACACTCATCGATTTTAACTCACCTGTGCTTGGTACACAACACGCACAAATGAGCAATATTGCTGAGTTTAATGACCAGATCGCATCGTGCAGAACATTTTCGTTCTTTCATGAACTTGAATTTCTGCTGAAGAATAACCTCATTAAAGGCGGCGATCTCAACAATGCCATTGTTGTAGTTGACAAACCGGTGAGTGATGAACAACTGGAAACCTTGTCAAAAGCTTTCGGTAAAGAAAAGTTTGCAGTAACAAGCGAAGGTTATCTCAACAATCTTCAGCTTCGCTTTCCGAATGAACCTGCAAGACATAAGCTGCTTGATCTTGTTGGCGATCTTGCTTTAGTGGGCATGCCTTTTAAAGCACACATCATTGCCAACCGTCCGGGTCATGCCAGCAATGTGGAATTTGCACGCAAGATCAAAGAACATATTAAAAAGAACCGTTTCAAAGCAAACGTTCCTGCATATTTTCCCGACAAACCACCGGTGTACGATGTAACGCAGATCGAAAAGATCATGCCGCACCGTTACCCGTTCCTGTTGGTTGATAAGATCATTGATCTTACCGATACTTACATAGTAGGTGTTAAAAATGTAACTTACAACGAGCCGTTTTTCCAGGGCCATTTTCCCGGCAACTATGTAATGCCCGGCGTGTTACAGGTAGAAGCATTGGCACAATGCGGCGGTTTATTAGCTATTCCAAAAGACACCGACGATAAATATGATACTTACTTTTTAAAAGTAGATAACTGTAAGTTTAAACAGAAAGTAGTACCAGGCGATACCCTGATTTTGAAGATGGAATTAAAAAGCCCCATCCGCAGAGGTATTGTTGAAATGAAAGGAACCATCTTTGTAGGAAGCAAAGTAACCTGCGAAGCCGATCTGACTGCACAAATTGTAAAAAGAACTAAGAATGATCAGTAACCTTGCTCATATACACCCCAATGCTCAGATCGGTGAAAATGTCACCATCGATCCCTTCTCCGTTATTCATGAAGATGCTGTTATCGGCGACGGTACACATGTCATGAGTAACGTAACTATTTTCCCCGCTTCAAGAATTGGTAAGAACTGTAACATTTTTCCCGGTGCTGTTATTGGTGCTGTGCCACAGGACCTCAAGTACAAGGGAGAATATACATTAGCTGAAATTGGAGACAACAGCACTATCCGTGAATGTGTAACCATCCATCGTGGTACTACAGATAAAAACACAACAAAAGTTGGCAGCAACTGCCTTATTATGGCGTATGCACATGTGGCACACGACTGTATTGTTGGCAATAATGTTATTCTTGCCAACTCTGTTCAGCTGGCAGGCCATGTTACGGTTGATGATTATGCCATTATTGGCGGTATGAGTGCAGCGCACCAGTTTACACATATTGGTAAGCACACATACATTGCCGGCATGAGCGCCATCCGTAAAGATGTACCTCCTTATGTAAAAGCCGCCCGTGAACCATTGAGTTATGTGGGAATTAATAATGTGGGTTTAAGCCGCAGGGGCTACAGCAAAGAAACCATTGAAGAGATTTTTAAGATCTATCATATCCTGTTTGTTGAAAAGCATATTGTATCAAAAGCGCTTGAGCTGATTGAACAAATGCTGCCATCAACAGAAACAAGAGATGCAATCCTGGGTTTCATCAGGAAATCAGAGATCGGTATCATCAAACGTCATTCTCAAACAACCAGTGATGAGGATATTGCTTTCTGATGCAGGTAAGCGATATAACAGGGAATGGATCTTCCGTCACCTCAACTACGAATTTGCTGCAGCAGATGCTTATGCCATCACGGGCAACAATGGTTCCGGTAAATCAACATTATTACAAGTAATAGCAGGAGCAGTTCAACACTCCGAAGGAAAGATCGACTTCTTTTCGGCTGATCAGCAACTTGCAGCAGAACAGCATCACCGGAAGCTTGGTATTGCAGCTCCTTACCTTGAATTGCCGGAAGAAATGACCTTGATCGAATTTCTGCATTTTCATCATTCCTTTAAACCGTTTCTTTCTTCCTTTACAACTAACGCTGTTATTGATCTGCTGGGCTTGGGAAAAGCCACGGATAAACAGCTCCGCAATTTCAGCAGCGGAATGAAACAACGTGTAAAACTTGCACAGGCTATTTTAAGCGATGTACCCGTGGTGTTACTTGATGAACCTTGCACCAACTTAGATGCTGATGGTATCTCATTGTATCATCGCCTGATAAATGAATATTGCGGCAACAGGTTAGTGATTGTAAGCAGTAATGATGAAGTGGAATATAAATTCTGCAATCACAAACTCAGCATTATGGATTATAAACAATAAGCCCATGTACTTCCATCACCTCAACAGCATTCCTGCAAAAGAATTATTTCCCGGCTATCATGGCAAATTTGTTCATACAGGAACATCAACTATTGCCTTTTGGGAAATTGATGCCAACTCTCCTATACCTGAACATGCGCACATGCACGAACAGATCATGCATGTGGTGGAAGGAACATTTGAATTAACGGTTGATGGAAAAACTGAAGTATTAACTGCAGGTGCTGTAGTTACCATTCCCGGCAATATAAAACACGGAGGAAAAGCGATCAGCAATTGTAAAGTGATTGATGTATTTATGCCGGAGAGGGAGGAGTATAAATAGAATGTTGATTGATTTCAATTTTCAAATCATCAAATTCACAAATTTTCAAATTACAGATTACCCCCTGCTTGCAATCAGCAAATTCAGATCAGTATATTTCAGATCAAAACGCTGGCTGAGATAAAAATTAGTAAGCGATCCTTTGAAGAGATAAATACCGTTGCGGATATTGAGTTTATGCCAGAGTAATTTTTCCAAACCGCCTTCATCTGCAATTTCAATTAATAACGGCATCAATACATTGCTGATGGCTTGTGAAGCTGTTCTTGCAAAACCACTGGGAATATTGGGCACACAGTAATGTATAACACCGTGTTTAATAAAAATGGGACTTTCATGACTGGTGACTTCACTTGTTTCAAAACAACCGCCACGGTCAATACTCACATCAACAATAACACTGCCCGGGCGCATTTGTGCCACCATTTCTTCTGATGCAACAATGGCGCTTCGTGCACCGCCAATTGATGATAAGGCACCCACTGCCACATCGCATGTTTTTAATTGCTTGGCTAAAATTTTCGGCTCCACAACTGATGTCCACATACGATGACCAATGGCCGTTTGCATGCGTTTGAGTTTGTAAATATTATTATCAAACACTTTTACACTGCCGCCCATTGCCAACGCTGTACGTGCTGCATATTCACCCACAATACCGGCACCAATGATAATTACTTTGGTTGGTGGAATACCGCTGATACCTCCCAGCAACACACCTTTTCCATTATTGAAATTGCTGAGGTATTGTCCGGCAATCAGCATTACTGCACTACCTGCAATTTCGCTCATGCTGCGAACGATGGGGTTATGCCCTGAATCATCTTTCAGGTTTTCGAATGATAATGCTGTGATCTTTTTTTCCATCATCCCTTCCAGGATCTCTGGTTTCATTACAGCAATGTGTATTGGCGAAATAATTGTTTGTCCCGGTTTCAGCAAGTCA
>JAACZX010000018.1 GCA_009996555.1 Chitinophagaceae bacterium
CGAGAAGAGTTTGTTTGTGTTTGGCGACAATGGAGAAAAACTGCCTGCACATGCGGTGAAAGGTTTTGAAAATTTAGAACGATTGTTTGCAGAAGAAATTGAAAAGGCAAGAACCAATCAACGCTATAAAATTGGTTTGATCGATCTGATGTTATTGAAACGCCAAAAACTTGGAGCCATCACCTTAACTGCTCAATTAAAAGCTGATGGTGTGGAAGTAGATATGGGTGGCTTAGGTAATCGGCCCACATTCGATAATCAATTGCTGATCGATAGTGTACGCAATCAGTTCATCAAAACAGCAAAAGAAAATAAAGTAGAAATATTTTGTTTAGCAATGACTGGTTATTATGCACAATCATTTTGCGGAAGAGAAGAATATATTCGCAGCATTGAAGACTGCATCAAAACCATGCAACTTATGAATGTAAAACATGCATTTCTTCCATTGGGTGTGCAGTGCGATATGAAAAAAAATCCTGCTGTTCGTGATTCAGTGATTGCACGTTTGAAAGTTGCAGGCATGTTAGCAGAGAAAGCAGGTGTGGTGATTGGTATTGAAACATCACTCACAGCAAAAGAGGAAGTAGAGTTACTCAAACAGATCGGTTCACCTGCTATCAAAATTTATTTCAACTTTTCAAATCCGTTAAAAGAAGGCAGAGACCTTCTCAGTGAAATAAAAATACTTGGTAAAGATCGTATCAGCATGATCCATGCCACCAACAAAGACAGTGTGTGGTTAGAGAACGATCCGCAAATTGATCTGTACAAAGTAAAAAAGACATTGGATGAAATAGGATTAAGTTTTTCAGAACGACTAATTTTTTTGTCGTAGAATTTCAGTAAAGAGGTTTGCAAAATTGTAAACCTTTTTTATTTATTGCACACATTGATTCAGCAAGAATTACAGCAAAATAAAAAAGTAAAATCTTCCATCTTTTTAGTTGATAAATACATTGCAATCGTTTGCGAGCACTTCTACCTTTAATTTATACTTCTACATTCAGGTAAGTAATTCTTAAGTAAACAGTAAATATTAAAACGATCTGCCATGAGACGACAATTGTTTGCCGTAGGTATAGGGTTTTGTCTATACTTGCAGGGTTTCTCACACCCAATTTTAGCAACGAATGATTTTAATTCATTCAAGGAATCAAGACAAAATGCAGTAACAGGAAAAGTAACCGATCAGAACAATGAGCCTTTGGCAGGTGTTACGGTTACTGCAAAAGGAACAGCAATTTCTGTGCTCACAGACAATGATGGAAATTTTTCTATTCAGGTTTCTGCAACTATAACAACACTTGTGTTTTCATACGTTGGTCATGAAGAACAGGAAGTGTTCATTGCAGGTAAGTCAAATGTATCTGTACAATTAAAACCATCAAACGGAAACCTGTCTGACATTGTTGTTGTTGGTTATGGTTCGCAAAAGAAAGGAAATCTTACCGGTGCTGTAGTGAGCATATCAGGTGCTGAATTAACAAAACGACCTGTACCCAATGCATCGAACTTATTGCAGGGACGTGTAACAGGTTTACAGGTTACGCAGCCATCCGCAGAGCCGGGCAGAGATAATGCGAACTTATTAATAAGAGGCCGCAGTTCTTTTTCAACAGGAACAGGGCCACTTGTTTTAATTGATGGTGTGGTTGGTAACTTCAACAATATTTCTCCAAACGATATTGAAAATGTTACAGTATTAAAAGATGCAGCTTCTGCTTCGATCTATGGTTCACGTGCTGCCAATGGTGTTATTCTTATTACAACACGCAAAGGAAAAAAAGGAGCACCGGTTATTAATTACTCAGCAAATTTCTCACGGCAGTCGGCAACCGAATTGCCCGATTTTATTACCAACTCGGCTGAGTATATGGAAATGTACAATGCTGCTGCTACAAGAAGCGGTGTGGCATTTAAATACGATCAGGCAGAAATTGAAAAATACCGCACATCGAAAGACCGTAATCTCTATCCAAACTTCAATGCAATGGAACATTATTTCCGTCCTGCATTTGTAACCAATCACAATCTTTCGGTATCAGGTGGATCCGATAAAAACACATACAATTTATCGGCAAGTTATCTCGACCAGGAAGCGTTGCTGCCTGTGTATAATTTCAAACGGTATAACCTGATGTTGAATTATACATCACAGATCAGCAAAGCAGTAACGATTGGTACCATCATGAACATGACCTACAAAGACCGGAAAGAGCCGCCATTTACCAGTGAAAACGTTGCGTTACTGGTGTATGCTGCAGGTCCATTGATTGGTCCATACTTACCTGATGGTAGCGGACGAATTGCATCGAAGGCTTATGTTAATGAAGGAAAGAACAGAAATGTACAGGAAGCGTTTGAAATGGGTTGGCAAAATACCAAAGAATACAACCTCAATGCTCAGGCATTTATGGATGTGAAGTTGTTGAAAAACTTTGTATGGTCTTCGAAAGTAGCAGTAAACTATGTAGATGAGTATTACAAAATGTATCAGCATCCTTATCAATCGTATTACACGCAAGTGAAGAATACAACAACAGGCGATTACGAAGTGTTTAATCTTGGACCTGATCTTGTGGGTGTAACCGATCAGTATGCAAAAGTTATTTCACCAACGCTTTACACTACTTTAACGTACAGCAAATATTTTGGCGAGCACTCCGTAAAAGGGTTAGCTGGTTACGAACAATTCTTTACAAAATCGCAGGGCTTACGTGGTCGCAGGTTCAATGGTGTATCATCAACCATCCAGGAAATTTCCGGTTATACGTCAACAGGTGAAGCATTGAATAATACGTATCCACGTTTACCCGGGTTACCTGGTACTAATGAATCGGCATTGCAATCATTTTTTGGCCGTGTTAATTATGACTATCAAGGAAAATATTTAGTAGAAGCAAACATCCGTTACGATGGTACATCGAGAGTGTCACCCGATTATCGTTGGGGTGTATTTCCATCCGTATCAGCAGGTTGGTATGTGAGCAAAGAAAATTTTGTGCGTGATAATGCAAAATGGATCAATAACCTGAAGCTGCGTGTATCGTATGGTGTGTTGGGTAACCAGGATATTGGTAACTATCCTTACCAGGATGTGTTGTCGTTGAACGTAAGTTATCCATTTGGTAATGCAGCACCAACTTCGGGTGCAGTGGTTAATGCATTTCGTGATCAGAGTATCCGTTGGGAATCTACAAAGGTTACCGACATCGGTTTTGATATGGATATTTTCAATGGTTTGTTTGGTATTACATTCGATTGGTTCAAAAAGCAAACTTATGATATCCTTTCAGCCATCCCTGTGCCTGCAAGTTTAGGTTTATCGGGCCCCACAACGAATAACGGCCGCATGCATTCAAAAGGTATTGAAGTGGATCTTCGTCACGAGTACCGTATTGGTAAAGTGTCGTATGGCTTGAATGGAAATATTTCAACTGCAAAAAATAAAGTTGATCAGATCATTACACCTTCGTTCGGCAGTACCATCCGCCAGGCAGGTCTTCCTTACGATGCACATTATCTCTACGTATGGGACGGAATTTTCCAGGTTGAAGATATTGGTAACCCGAACGTACCTGTTCATGCATTGAATACATCGCCGAAAGCAGGTGACCTGAAGATGAAAGATGTAAATGGAGATGGACGTGTAGATGCCAATGACCGTGTTGTGGTTGGTGGCGCTTATCCTGATGTGATTTACTCGTTTGGCGGACATGTTGATTACAAAGATTTCAGCCTTTCATTCTTTTTCCAGGGTGTAGAAGGTATTAAAGCAAGAGTAAACAACTGGGGTATCGATCCGTTTATGCAAGGCACACCGCCTACAACCAAATGGCGTAATGCATGGACTCCGCAAAACCGCAGCAATACACTGCCGGCAATTTATACAGCCGGTTACACAGGTGTGGCTGCTTATGCTGCATCAACTTACTATCTCATGGATGCATCATATCTGCGTTTGAAAAACGTTATGCTTTCTTATACGTTACCAAGTGCACTAACAAAACATATTGCATCAAAAGGACTAACTGTTTATGTGTCGGGTGAAAACCTGCTCACATTTACAAAATATGAAGGAAGTGATCCTGAGCGTGCAAGTGTATCGGGCAACTTCGTGCAATATCCGCAGGTAAAGATCTTTAACGCAGGCTTCAACATCAAATTCTAATAAAATGAAATCAAACTATAAATTATCATACACGCTTTTGCTTGCACTGCTGGTATCATTGGGTGCCTGTAAAAAGAATTTGCTCGACCGGGCACCGCTCGACAGCGTATCTACACAAATTTTCTGGGCATCGGAAACGGATGTGCAAAGTGCATTGGCCGGTGTGTATTCACGTTTGCAACAGAATTTTTTAGGTTACGAACGTGTTTATCTTGATGGCTTGAGCGATAATGCTTATCTCGATGCAAATACTAATCAGCCAAATATGTTGTTAATGACAACAGGTGGTATTTCTCCAACACTTGGTGGTGCATTGCCCAATATGTACAGCACACCATACCGTGCAATCAGTTCCTGTAATTTCTTTTTAGATAATGTAGATAAAGCGCCTGTGGCAGAGGCAAAGAAAAATCAATACAAAGCAGAAGTGCGTTTCATCCGTGCATTGTGTTATTTCGATCTTGTGCAGAGTTTTGGCGGAGTGCCTTTGTATAAGAACTATCCGAAAACACTGGATGAGGTTAAAGTTGCCAAAAGCACGAAAGAGCAGGTATATGCATTTATTGAAGAAGATCTTGATTTTGCCATTACCAATCTTCCTGATGAAAAATATAATGGACGTGTAGTAAGAGGAAGTGCACAAGGCATAAAAGCACGTGTGCTGTTAACGCAGCAGAAGTGGGCGGCTGCAGCCACATTACTGCAAACCATTATAAATGGAGCCGCTGGTAAATTTAGTTTGGCAAACAATTATGCAGCATTATTCAGAACAGCAGGGCAGGCCAATGCGGCAGTAAA
The DNA here is from genome assembly GCA_009996555.1 of Chitinophagaceae bacterium. Classification (GTDB taxonomy): domain Bacteria; phylum Bacteroidota; class Bacteroidia; order Chitinophagales; family Chitinophagaceae; genus Lacibacter. The sequence continues at coordinate 4,973 of JAACZX010000018.1, forward strand.
TATTGAGATCATGTTCTCTACACAATACCTCGCAGTAAGCAATCCGCAACGTACAAGCCCGGGTGCTGCAGGTATGGATATTGAACTGGGTTGGTATTCATTGATGCAGCCTTATAAAGATTTAGTGGATGATTATGAAATGACCGATGGTAAATCAATTACAGAATCGCCATTATATAATGCTGCAACACCTTATGCAAACCGTGATCCTCGTCTTGATCTCACCATCAAACTTCCCGGTGAAGTATGGCGAAACCCAAATACCAATGCAATATGGAGCGGCAGCTATGCGCCGGCAACAACATTTATAGCAGAAAAGTATGTTGATCTTACACGTGCACCATTTACCACTACAACAGCTACAGCCACCGACCAGGATTATATACACTTACGGTATGCCGATATTTTGCTGATGTATGCCGAAGCAAAAAATGAAGCAACAGGTCCGGATGCAAGTGTGTATGCTGCAATTGACCAGGTGCGTGGCCGAACAGGCATTGCAATGCCTGCAACAGACCAGGCAAAGTATAACACAAAAGAAAAGCTGCGTGATTATATCCGCCACGAACGCAGGATTGAATTTGCGTTGGAAGGCCAGCGTTATAATGATCTCAAACGTTGGAACATTGCACACATTAAACTGCCAACACTTTCAACACCGGCTAATGTGCCATTGAAATTTGATGCAAAGAATTATGTGTTGCCTTTCTCGCAAGGCGAGTTGGATAATAACCCCAATCTTCGGCAGAACGATGGGTACTAAGTTGTGAGCATTTTCTATTTATACAGCAGTTATTTAGTAGTTAACGACCGGGAATTCTTTCCCGGTTTCTTTTTTGTAAGATTTGGACTGCAAAACAGGAAAATATTCCATCTTTTCAACTATTCCCTACATTTTTGAGGGCAGAAAACCAAGCTACATTTATTGGCCTAAATGCCTGCTTCAGAAGCAGCTGTCAACGCACTAACTTGTATTTGGAATGAAACGATTGCAACTCTGCCTGTCTGTCTTTTTTTTACTGTTTGCCCAACTGGCAATTGCAGCAGAAATTTATGTCTCCCCGAATGGTTCTGATAAAAATGATGGTTCAAAAGAAAAACCATTTGCAACACTCAACATGGCTTTGCGGATAGCAAGAGAAATGCGCAGGTTGAATGATGCGTCCGTAAAAGAAGGTATTCACATTATTTTACGTGGCGGCAATTATCAGGTTTTAGAGACGATTGTTATCAAACCGGAAGATAGCGGCACCCGTGAAAGCTCCACGTTTATTGAAGCCGCACAAAATGAAAAACCTGTGTTAAGTGGTGGTGTGCAAATCAGTAATTGGAAAAAAGTAACAACGCCTGTCAATGGTTTGCAAAAAAATAGTCAATCGAAAGTATGGGTGGCCGATGTGCCGATGATGAATGGAACTGTTTTTAATTTTCGCCAACTATGGGTGAACGATGTGAAAGCAGTCCGGGCAAAATCTTCTAACGGCGATGCCATGCTGCGTATTTTAAACTGGAACAAAACAGAGGCAGCCTGTGTAATACCAACATTAGCATTTGCCAACTTAGATAAAGCAAACGGACTTGAATTATTTATTCATCAATGGTGGGAGATAGCTAACCTGCGTGTGAAAAAAGTGCAGGTAATGGGCGACAGTACAAAGTTGTTTTTTCATCAGCCCGAAAGTAAAATACAAAACGAACATCCATGGCCTGCACCCTGGCTGAGCAAAGAAACGGGTAACTCTGCTTTTTATTTAACCAATGCCATCCAGTTTTTAGATGAACCCGGTGAATGGTATTTGGATGTAACCAATAAGAAAATTTATTACTGGCCACGCAACAATGAAAATTTAGCGACAGCAAAAGTAGTTGCACCATTTACAGAAACATTGATCAGTGTTGAAGGAACAATTGACAATCCCGTTGAGAATGTAGTGATTGATGGTATTTCTTTTCAACATACAGGTTGGTTGCGTCCATCGCTTCAGGGACATGTACCGCACCAGGTGGGATTGTATATGACAGAAGCTTATCGATTACGACCGGCAGGTACAAAAACGAAACCTGGGTTAGATAACCAGGCATGGGTTGGCCGACAGGTAGCAGCCGTTGCAATGAGTTATGCGGTGCGTACGAGAATAAAGAACTGTTCTTTTCTTCATTTAGCTGCAACAGGTGTTGATTTGAAAAGAGGTGTACAGGATAACATGACCAAGAATAACCTGTTCAGCGATATTGGCGGCACGGCCATACTTGCTGGTAATTATGGTGATGAAGGACGGGAAATTCATTTGCCATTTAATCCCAAAGATGAACGGGAGAAATGCGATGTGTTGTTTATAGAAAACAATTTTATTACCAATGCTGCAAATGAAGATTGGGGCACTGTGGGTATTGGTTGTGGTTTTGTAAGCAGAACAAGTATTCGTCATAACGAAATTGAAAATGTATCATACAGTGCTATCAGCTTAGGTTGGGGTTGGTCGCCTGAACAAAATATGATGAAGGATAACAGGATCGTTGCCAACAAAATTCATCACTACGGCAAATGGAATTATGATTGTGCTGGTATTTACACATTGAGTGCGCAGCCGGGCTCTGTTATTGAAGATAATTATATCGATAGTATTTATAAATCACCCATTGCGCATTTGCCTTCGCATTGGTTTTACATTTATAATGATGAAGGCTCCTCTCACTTCAGTGTAAAAAACAACTGGACGCCTTCTCAAAAATATTTGCAGAATGCAAATGGCCCGGGTAATGTATGGAGCAACAATGGTCCGCAGGTGCATGATAGTGTAAAACAAAATGCTGGACTGGAAAAACGTTTTCAATATTTAACAGCGAACAGAACAGCAAAGGTTGGAGTAATTAACGAAGAGCATAACGAAGTAATTGAATTGGTGCTGAAGGATGGACAAACACTGGATGTTGCAAAACTGAAGCAGGTGCTTGCACAAAACAACATGGACAGTAATGCCATTTATCAATGGCAGAATCATTACGTCATCTTCAGCAAAGTGCAGGACATTGGCGTAATGCAGGGCCGTTTGCAGAATCGTTTTCCTGAAACAGAAGTGCGTGTTTACCACGATCTGTTTTATGAATACAGCAAGAAAAAACATTGCAGTGATAAAACAGTAGCAAAGGATTGGGACCATATCATCCTCACCGCAAACCTTGTTGCAGATGAAAAGTTGCAGAAAGAATATTTGAACTATCATGCCACACAGTTTGAAAAATGGCCGGAGGTTTCAAAAGGATTTTGCAATGCAGATTTTCAGCAATTGCTGTTGTTCAGAAATGGACGACAGTTGATGTTGATCATCAGTATTCCAAAGGGTGAGAGTTTGGATAAGCTTAATCCAAAAACAACCGAGAACAATCCACGAGTGGATGAATGGAATAAGATCATGAAAAAATACCAGGAAGGAATTAAAGGAACAAAGCCGGGTGAGACTTGGGTTTTCCTAAGTCCACTTTAAAAACAACCGCCGCCAGGGTTTCTAACCGCTGACGGGGTGTTTAAAACCCTGACGGCGGCTGCAAGCCCCGTCAGCGGTTTAAATAAAACAGGGTATAAATTTTATATAAAGAATATGCTTACAATAGGAATACTTGGCGTGGGTGAAGGCCGCAGTACCATGAGTGCTGCGTTGCAAAGCAAAAAACTGCATCTCAAAATTATTTGCGACCGCAACGAAGAGTTGTGTAAACAACGTTGCAAGGAATTTGATTTCACCAACTACACAACCAACTATGATGATCTGTTGAAGGACGCAGAGATCGACATCATTGCTATTTATACGCCTGATCATTTACATGCCGATCATATAAAGCTGGCGTTAGAGCATGGCAAACATGTGGTGTGTACCAAACCGTTCATTGATGATCTGAGCAAGGCGAAAGAATTACTGGAGCTGCAACAGAGGACAGGCAAGAAAGTATTTGTGGGACAAAGCTCACGTTTCTTTGAACCATACAAACGTCAACGCAAAGATTTTGAAGCAGGAGAAATTGGCGAACTCATCACTATCGAAAGCCATTACAATGCCGATCATCGCTGGTTCCTTGAAAAGAAATGGGCATTGGAAGATTCATTCAAGTGGTTGTATGGTGGTTTAAGTCATCCTGTAGATTTTATCCGTTGGTATTTGCCCAACATTGAAGAAGTGATGGGCTATGGTATGATCAGCGCCAATGGGAAAGCAGCCGGTTTAAAAAATGAAGACACGATGCACTTCATCTTTAAAGCAACCGATGGACGTATTGCAAGAGTGAGCGGAACATACACCAGTCCAACGCAACCAACAAAAAGAGACAGTGGAATGAGTTGTGTGCTGAGAGGAACAGAAGGTGCAAGTCAGGCCGATTACCATGAGCTGCGTTATGCCATCACCGATAAAACAGGTGAGGAGCGTATTGTGCATTGGGGCGATGCAAAGCTGAAATACTTTTTCCGTTTCGAAGGGCAAAGCCACCATGCAGGAGAGTATCAAAATTATCTTGAATACTTCGTTGATTCAATTGAACAAAACTTTACAGCTTATCCAAACATGCAGGAAGGAATTGGAACAGTGGCGTTGTTACAGGCAATGGATAAAACATTGAAGACAGGCATGCCGGTGAAAATTGCAGATATTTTAAAACAATATGATCTCGAACCACTAAGCCACTAAGGCCCGAAGCTGCACAAAGCCTTCGTGTTTCTTTGTGCTCTCTCCGTGTCTTCGTGGTTCAAACAAGTCATGAACGAAATTTATAATAAACTCACAGCGCTTGATTTTGCCATTGTTGCAATTTATTTAATTGCATTGCTGGCTATTGGTTACATCGCCAGCTTCCGCAATAAGAAAAAAGATGAAACGCTTTTTTTGGCGAGCAATTCATTGAACTGGTACAACATCGGTTTCAACATGTGGGGAACAAATGTTGGCCCATCATCCCTACTTGCTTTTGCAAGCATTGGTTTTTCGGCAGGTATTGTTGGCGGAAATTTTGAATGGTATGCGTTTGTGTTTTTAACATTATTGGCAATGGTGTTTGCACCTCGTTATATCGCCAGTAAAGTAAGTACCATGCCCGAGTTCATGGGTAAACGTTATGGCAAAAGCACACAGGATATTTTAGCAGGTTATGCATTGATAAAAATTCTCATTAGCTGGTTGAGTCTTGGTTTGTTCAGCGGTGGAATTTTAGTGCGACAGATATTAGGCATTCCCATGTGGCAATCAACAATTGTGTTGGTCGCATTCTCTGGTCTGTTTACATACATGGGCGGCTTGAAAGCCATTGCAAAAGTGAATGTGTTTCAAATGATCTTACTCATCATTGTTTCATTATCGCTCACTTACATTGGTTTTCAAAAACTCGGAGGCATCACAGCGTTAATTGAAAAAACACCGGGTCATTTCTGGAATTTAATTCATCCAGCATCCGATTCCGGTTATCCCTGGCATGCATTGTTGCTCGGTTATCCTGTTTCGGCCGTTGCATTTTTCTGCACGGATCAAAGTATGGTGCAAAGCGTATTGGGCGCAAAGAATTTAAAGCAAGGACAGCTAGGTGTAAACTTCATCGGTTGGTTAAAAGTATTGGCATTGCCCATGTTTATTCTGCCGGGTATTTTATGTTTCGCCTTGTTTCCTGATCTTACCGATGATAAGCTGGCTTACATGACGATGGTGACAAATCTATTTCCTTCAGGTTTAAATGGGTTGGTTATTTGTGTGTTGATCGCTGTGCTGGTGGCAACCATCGGCTCTTCGTTAAACGCATTGAGTACTGTTTTTACAAAAGATATTTATGTCAACAATATTAATCCGCAGGCAACAGTGAAACAACAGATCAATGTTGGTCGATACACTGTTGTTGCAGGTTGCGTGTTAGCGGTGTTAATGGCTATCGCCTTTGATAATATCCAGGGCAAAACTTTGTTCGATATTTTTCAATCGATACTTGGTTACTTAGCTCCACCGTTAGCTGTTACATTTTTATTGAGCGTGTTCTGGAAACGCACCACAAAGCTTGCAGTGAATGTAATTTTATCAGCAGGTTCTGCATTCAGTTTGATCGTGGGTATGCTTAACTTGTGGATCTTACCACCCGATGCTGCAACAGGTGCAAACACATGGTGGCCGCATTATTTTCTTATTTCGTTTTACATCTTTGCAATTTTATTCGTTGCAGCTATTGTTATTTCTTTACTCGATAAAAACAAAGTAACCGCAGCCGTTGAAACATCACCATTACCAAAAACAGATAAGCAGGTAAAATTTTTATTTGTCTTATTAGGCCTTGTCATACTAACCCTCTACATCATTTTTAACGGACATTAATATGGAACATAAAAAAGGAAGTCTGAAAAGTACGATTGCTGTATCGCTCACAAACTATCTGGATGCCGGTGCGATTGTGGCAGGTGCAAGCGGCTTGACTCTTTGGCAAAATTACCTTGGGCTTAACGAAGGGCATCTCGGTTGGCTGAATGCTCTTAGCGCCAATGCCTTTGGTGCGGCTATTGGCGCTATTTTCGGAGGCTTTCTTGCCGACAAATACGGACGAAAAACTATTTATACGTACAACATGCTTGTGTATATGCTGGGGATCGTCCTTATCATGTTCACCGTTAATTTTCCCATGTTGTTAGTTGGTTTCCTTGTTACAGGTATTTCTGTGGGAGTAGGTGTTCCTGCATCATGGACTTATATTTCCGAAAATTCTGAAGTAGGTAACAGAGGTAAGAACATGGGTATTTCACAGTTTGCATGGGGTGTTGGTCCAATGATTATTTTATTGCTTGGCATGTTACTTGCTCCCGGCCGAGCGGACGCTTCAGCAGGTGTTTTATTTGATTACGTACAAAAAATAGCTACGTTCTTTATTGGTAACGATGCAAGTGTTGAAGCAATTAATGTATTCAGCAGCCGTATTATTTTCGGGTCTTTGTTAGTGGTGGCTTTCATTGCATGGACGTTGCAGCGAAAACTCAATGAATCAAAAGACTGGGAAGAAGCGCAAAAAACACAAACCAACGAAAAACAACCCGGCGTTTTCGCATCGTTTGGTACGCTGTTTACAAACAAAGTGAATATCCGCACCATGCTTTTCCTTGCAGGTATTTATATCAGCTGGAACATGGTAGCATCGGTGATGGGTTTCTTTCAGCAACATATTTATGAAACTGCAGGTGGTCTTTCTAATGGAGAAGCTAATATGATCACGGCAGTTCAATGGATCGTAATTATTGCGGTAACTTATTTTGGTTTTGCCATGTTGGTTGATAAAGTGAATCAACGCTGGCTGTATATTTTCGGTACATCAATAGGAATCGTGGCGTGGTGCATTCTTATTTTTATCGGTATAAAAAATCATTTTGCGCTATGGACGTTCACTATGCTTTGGGGCATACATGCAGGCATAAGCGTGCAGGCATTTTATGCGCTTTGGGCTTCGGAACTTTTCCCGGCAAAATACCGTGCGGCTGCACAGGGCATCATGTTCTTTGCCGTTAGAAGCATTGCAGCGGTATGGGGATTTGGTTTTGTAAATATTTATGGCGAAAACGGAGAAGGATTTTACACCGCAGCAAATATCATGATCGGGCTGCTTATTGTGGCACTGATCATTGGAACGATCTGGACACCAAAAACGCAGGGCAAATCATTACAACAAATAACAAAAGAAAGATACGGAGAGGATATTTAGTCAGTATCTGAATAACGTAAGCATTTAACGTGAAGGAAATGAACGACTCTTTATTAACTGATACTTCTTCTGTAGCCACCTGGATTTGGTATCCCGGCGATTTTGAAATTGTACTGGCCAACAAAATGCAAAACCGTCGCACAGAACGTGGTACATTTTTTCCGGTGTTCTGGAAAATTGATGCTCATTATGTACTTATGGATTTTCATAAGGTGTTTGATGTGCCTGCACCTGAAACGGTTGACATTTATGTAGAAGGTGAATACAATGTAAAGATCGATGGGATCGCATTTGAAGGTAGTCCGAAGCAGATCACCGTTCCTGCTGGTAAACACAAGATCAACATCAAAGTATTTAACCAGGCCAGCGTGCCTGCTATTTATGTA